>CALGIR010000337.1 GCA_937915475.1 uncultured Bacteroidales bacterium | reverse complement strand
GCCAGCTATTTCGAAAATTTCTTCTGTGTTCATGCCAATCCTAAGCATCGACACCCTTCGTTTGGGAGAATTTATACTATCCTTGCTTCGTCTTTCGGGTTTAATCCTATGGATAATTCGGATATCAATTACCTCATCATCAACTATTACAACCTGATCAGTGCTATAGAACCATCGCCTAACTTCAACTGTTTTTGTTGGTGCACCAGCAACGCTATCTGCTTGATATGCAGTCATTCCAACTGATACATCCCTGAGTATTCTAGGGTAGGCTTGTGCTAAAACTGATGAAGAGTATATGGTTAGCAGTAAACTGAGAAATATGGTTGTTAGTGCAGCTGCTTTTGGATGAACCATCAATTTTTTCATAGACTATATAGTTATAGATTATACAAAGTAAAGAGAAAGATTGAATAGCAAAGTGACATTCTGGATCTAATCCTTTAGTATTTCCCTAAGGAGTTTGCCTTGCTCTTCGTAACCTTTTTTGCCTAGGAGGGCAAACATATTCTTTTTGTATGCCTCTACACCTGGCTGATCGAAAGGATTAACCTCAATGTAGTATCCGCTTAATGCGCATGCTTTTTCGAAGAAGTACATTAGGTAGCCCAGCCAATACTCGTTTATCTCGGGTATTTCAATATTGATATTTGGAACCTTACCGTCGAGGTGAGCAAGGGTAGTACCCATCTGAGCCATTCGGTTTACCTCAGATAGCCTAAGTCCAGCAATGTAGTTGAGCTCATCTAAGTTTTCACTATCCACAGGTATTATTAGTGTTTTATTAGTATTTGCAACGGAAATAACGGTTTCGAATATGATGCGTTGTCCCTCTTGAATATATTGACCAAGTGAGTGCAGATCAGTTGTGAAATCAACACCAGCTGGGAATATTCCTTTGTTCTCTTTCCCTTCACTTTCGCCAAAGAGCTGTTTCCACCACTCGGTAAGGTAGTGCAGTTTTGGTGTGTAGTTAACCATTATCTCAATATTGTAACCATTTTTATAGAGGGCATTACGAGCTGCCGCGTATTGACAAGCCAAATTATCATCGAAGGAAATGTTTTGCCCGTTTTGCTCTTCAGCTGAGGCCGCACCTTTTACCAATTGTTCAATGCTATACCCTGCTATGGCTATGGGTAGTAGGCCAACAGGGGTTAATACAGAGTAGCGTCCACCAATATTATCGGGTATGATAAACGTTTTGTATCCTTCCTGTGTTGATTGTTGCCTAAGGGCTCCTTTTGCAGCATCGGTAATGGCTACAATGCGTTTGGAGGCTTCCTCCTTGCCAACCTTCGATATGAGGTGCTGCTTTAAAAGCCTAAAGGCAATGGCGGGTTCGGTTGTTGTTCCTGATTTAGATATTACTACAATTGAGTACGAACGATTATCGAGCAGTTCGAGTAGTTCCGAATGATAGTCCTCGCAGATGTTGTGACCAGCAAAAAAAATTTGTGGAGAATTGGATGGTAAAAGGCCTGAAAACGAATGGTTAAGCGCTTCGAGAACCGCTTTGGCACCAAGGTACGATCCGCCAATGCCCACCACTACCACTACTTCACTCTTTTCTCTTAAACTTTTTGCACATTCAGAAATTGAATGCAAATCGTCATTAGTAATGGATGAGGGAAGGTTTAGCCATCCAAGGTATTCGTTACCCTTTCCTATTTTATTGTGGAGCACCTTTAGGTTTTGTTCAAAGCTGTTCTTCATGCTCTGAACCTGATCTTGGGTTGCAAATTCAAAAACATCTTCAATATTTACTTTTAGTGTGCTCATCTTCAAAGTTTTTAAGTTGATTATTGTAACTTTTCAGTAAGAATCTTCATCTCAATAGACGGGGCAATACCCTCGTAAAGAATATTGTAAACAGCTTGTGTAATCGGCATTTCCACATTATATTTCTGGTTTATCTCATGTATACATTGGGCTGCGTAGTATCCTTCGGCAACCATGTTCATTTCTAGCATTGTTGCCTTAACGGAATAACCTTTGCCAATCATGGTGCCAAAAAGCCTATTTCGGCTAAATTGCGAGTAGCTTGTAACAAGTAAATCACCTAAATAGGCCGAGGTGTTAATCTCGCGTTTGCTAGGGTAGGTTTTATCTAAAAAGTGCTTGATCTCAAGCTGTGCATTGCTTACCAATACGGCTAAAAAGTTATCGCCATATCCTAATCCATGGGCGATTCCAGTGGCCATAGCAAAAATATTTTTTAGTACTGCGCTGTACTCGGTCCCGTATATATCCGTTCCGGTGGTGGTTTTAATATAGTACGATTTGAAGAATGAGGCTAAATGCTCGGCTTCGCTTTGCTTTTTGCATGAGAAAGTTAGGTATGATAATCTGCCAAGAGCAACCTCTTCAGCATGGCAAGGGCCACTTATTACCCCAATATTATCGAACGGAACGCTATACTCTTGGTTGAAATATTCGGCGACGGTTATGTTATCCCCAGGGACTATTCCTTTAATGGCGGTTACTACGAATTTATTTTTGAGTGTAGAAGTAAGCGGTTCAAGCCAAGTTTTCAGAAATATCGATGGAACAACAAAAACGATAATATCTGAGTTTTCTACAACTTCGTTAATATCATTGCTAAGGTTAGTTTTATTTGTATCAAAATAAACCGAGCTAAGGTAGTTTGGGTTGTTGCGGTGTAGCTTTATGCGATCAATAATACCCTGCTCGCGAATATACCAATTAATCTCCTCCCGATTTTCGTGAAGTATTTTAGCAATAGCTGTAGCCCAACTTCCGCTTCCTATTACGGCAATTGATTTTTTACTTTCCATCTTAAATTCTATTGTTTTTCTTTAGAAGATTCATTTTTTCTGAAATCTATGGGATTAGCTCTAGCGAATCTATTTGCTTTGAACTACTAAAAGTTGTTGTAGAAATAAAAATTTCACCTGCCTTAATATTTATTGCATTTGAGTTTAACCCTACTGTTTTTATTGCTGTAGGATTTATCAGCCAGCTAAGGTAGAAAATATTTCTTAAGATTACATTGGAACTATCGCTTAGTATTTAATTATACAAAAGCCAAGAAGCAAGTTAAAGCCTCATTATGAATGGTATATAGCCTCAATAAAAAGGGGGCTAAGAAGCCCCCTTGTGATATCCGAACCAAGATTTCAAGCTATGATAAGACGGTCCGGTGGTTACCTAACAAAGGTAGATACAAAAATTGACAATCGTGCTATTCGGTTATAATGATTTGATGACAATCATTGTTTATTTAGTGTAATATTCTCACTCTTATCTGATAGAATTTATTTGTTTAAGTATGTTTTATTCCCCAATCCACTTGGCAACTTCTTCCATGGTTGGGTTTATGATTCCCAATTTATTCTTTTTGTTGTACCCGCAAAGATCGTTAAAGAGTTTGCCAGCTTTTAGGCTTTTCAGTGACGCAACGGTTGAATGCCCCATTTTTTCAAGAACAGGCACCCACTCGGGCGCTATGCCCGCTTTAACAAAAGTCTCAACAGAATCTTTTCGAGTTTTGGGCTCAGGTTTCATCTGGGGGAATAGCAGCACATCCTGAATTGATGGCTGATTGGTCATAAACATGGTTAAGCGGTCTATGCCAATGCCCATTCCAGAGCAGGTGGGCATGCCATACTCAAGGGCGCGCACAAAGTCATGATCGATAAACATGGCCTCATCGTCGCCCATTTCGCTCAATTTCATTTGTTCTTGAAAGCGCTCAAGTTGATCGATGGGATCGTTAAGCTCGCTGTAGGCATTACAAAGCTCTTTGCCATTTACCATTAGTTCAAAACGCTCTGTTAATTCGGGATTGCTTCGGTGGCGCTTGCAGAGCGGCGACATCTCAATGGGGTAGTCCGTAATAAATGTGGGCTGAATATAATGACGCTCACATTTCTCGCCAAAAATCTCATCAATTAGCTTGCCCTTTCCCATTGTATTATCAATTTCAATGTTAAGGTCTTTGCAGATTAGGCGAAGTTCGTCCTCGGTTTTTCCTGAGATATCAAAACCTGTGTGCTCCTTTATGGCATCGGTCATGGTAACTCTTTGGAACGGACGCTTAAAATCAATATCCTTATCGCCAACCTTTAGCTTAGTAGTTCCGTGAAGCGCAAGGGCAACTTTTTCGACCATCTCCTCGGTAAAATTCATCATCCAGAAGTAGTCCTTGTAAGCCACATAAATTTCCATAACCGTAAATTCTGGGTTATGGGTTCGGTCCATACCCTCGTTACGGAAATCTTTTGCAAACTCGTACACCCCCTCGAATCCACCAACAATTAACCTTTTTAGGTAAAGTTCGTTGGCAACCCGAAGATAGAGCGG
>CALGIR010000336.1 GCA_937915475.1 uncultured Bacteroidales bacterium | reverse complement strand
TCCCTACACGACGCTCTTCCGATCTAATACCTGTTGGTCCATAAATTTTATGACCCGATATTGCGTAGAAATCAGCATCTAGGTCCTGCACATCGAGGATACCGTGTTTGGCACCCTGTGCACCATCAACAAGTACCTTAACCCCATGAGCGTGGGCTTTGGCAATAATTTGCTTTATGGGATTTACCGTACCCAACGAGTTGGAAACGTGGTTTACGGCAATAATTTTTGTTCGGTTGGTAATTAGCTCATCCAGTTTTTCAACCATCAAATCTCCGTTGTCGTCAAAAGGAAGAACCTTAAGCTTAGCTTTCTTCCTTTCGCACAGCAGCTGCCAGGGAACAATATTGGAGTGATGCTCCATTTCTGAGACGATTACCTCATCGCCCTCACCAACAAAAGCCTCGCCAAATGAGAATGCCACAAGGTTTATGCTGGCAGTTGCGCCCGATGTGAAAATAATCTCGCACGTGCTTTTTGCGTTGATAAATTGCCTGACCGTTTCGCGCGCCTGCTCATAGGCTTTGGTTGACTCATCGCTTAGTTTATGCACCCCACGGTGGATGTTGGCGTTTATTTTGGTATAAAAATGCTCAATGGTATCGAGCACACACTTTGGCTTTTGGGTAGTGGCACCATTATCAAAATAAACCAATGGTTTGCCGTGAACCTGTTGGCTTAGGATGGGGAAATCGGAACGTATTTTATCAACATTGAATGACATAGTGCTTTTTTAACAGCAGTTCATTGGGCAATTTTGGCAGCGTGAGAGGTCGCCCCGAAGACGTTTGTTTACCAACTCATCAATCCGCTCACGTAAAGGCTCAATTGTAATATGCCCAATCACATCGTGGGCAAAGCCAAACATAAGAAGAAGCATCGCTTCGCGCTCGCCAATTCCACGCGATTGCATATAGAATTTAGCGTCCATATCGAGCTGGCCAATCGTTGCGCCATGGGTACACTTCACATCATCGGCATAAATCTCGAGTTGTGGTTTGGTGTGCATTTTGGCATCGGCAGTTAGCAGCAAGTTGTTGTTGCTTTGAAATGCCAATGTTTTCTGTGCATCTTGGCGAACTAGGATTCGCCCGTTGAAAGCACCCGTTGCTTGTTCGTCGAGTACGGCTTTGTACAATTCGTTGCTAGTACAGTTAGGCTTAGCGTGGTCGATAAACGAATACATGTCGATATGCTGATTACGGTCTGCTAGGGCGAGTCCATAGGTATGGTTCTCGCATCCTTCATCGTTTAAAAGGATATGGATGTTATTGCGAATAATACCTCCGTGCAGCGATACGGTATTTGTGCTTAGCACCGAATCGCGTTCCTGCTTTCCAAAGAGATGTGAGAATTGGGTGCAATCATTATGCTGATTCTGCATTGATACCACATCGATATTTGCTCCCTGATTGGTAAAAATCTCTGTTACCACATTCGACAAGAATTCCTGAGGCGATAGGGTATGGTCACAAATTACGATATCTGCCTGTGCGTTCTCCTCGGCAATGATGAGGTTACGGTACTGAACAAGTTGATTCTCGTTACTCATCATCAGGTTGATGATTTGTATGGGTTTTTCCAGTACTACCCCTCTGGGTACGTAGATAAAAACACCATCCTGAGCAAATGCAGTGTTTAGTGCAACAAGGCCATCCTCATCGTTATTGGCAAGTGTGTTATAGTACTTGCTTACAACGTTTGGGTATTTTTTTGCTGCTTCGGCAAGGCTGCCTACTATTACCCCTTGCTCAATCTCAGTCAGCATGTCGGGGTTGTTTAGGTAAAACCCGTTAAGCATAAGCGCTAAGTGGGTGTCGAGCGAAGGGATATCGCAGCGAAAAATATCGTCGATATTAAACGATATCTGTTTGGGGGTAAAGTACTTTTCGTAGTCGTTGCGGAATAACGATTCTACCTTCATGTACTTGTACTTCTCGCTTTTAGCGTTTGGGAAGCCCAAAAGTTTAAAGCTTTCCAGCGCAGACTGTCTTGCCTTGTTCAGGATATCGTTTGAGTGCTCGGTAATAAGGTCAAGATTATCAAAATAAAGATTGATAAAATTTTCCTTTGGAGCTATGTTTAATGCGTTCATATTATGTTTTTTGTTAAACGCTAAGCGTTAAGGCATAAATAAATAAACTTATTGGCTCTAGATTCTACGTTTATTCTTCCAACTCGCTTTTAATCCATTCGTAGCCTTTTTCTTCAAGTTCGAAGGCAAGTTCCTTGCCACCCGTTTTTACAATGCGCCCGCTGTATAGGATATGAACAAAATCTGGTATAATATACTCCAAAAGCCTTTGATAGTGAGTAATAACTACGGTTGAGTTGTTAGGGGTTTTTAGCTTATTTACGCCATTGGCTACTATGCGTAGCGCATCAATGTCGAGTCCTGAGTCAGTTTCGTCCAGAATTGCCAATTTGGGCTCGAGCATTGCCATTTGAAATATCTCATTCTTTTTCTTTTCTCCACCAGAAAATCCCTCGTTAACCGCACGATTAGTAAGAGCAGAATCAATTTCAACCAGTTCCTTGCGCTCGCGCATCAACTTAAGGAAGTCTGATGCCGTTACAGGGCCGAGCCCTTTGTGCTTGCGATGTTCGTTTATGGCTGTTTTCATAAAGTTTACCATG
>CALGIR010000335.1 GCA_937915475.1 uncultured Bacteroidales bacterium | reverse complement strand
AGCAATTCCCTGCCCCATTATGGCAAGTGGTTGGCTTCCTCTCCAGAGCAAAAATTCGCCGTCAATCATCATAGAGTCAATTCCAGTTTGCTCTGGATAGTTACGACTAACCCCTTTTATTGTGCCAATATGCTGACGTTTATTGTACCTAAATATTGCATTCTCCTCAAGAATTTCAGAGAAAACGGCAATAGAGGGATTCGACCGCAATGCTTCAATTTCAGGAAGAGTATCGGAGAATGTTTTGCCCTCAACCAGAACAATCTTTAAATCTGAATCAAATGTTGAGAACATGCTCCTGATTAGCGAATCGAAACCGTTGAATACCGAGAGCACAACTACTAACGCCATAACCCCAGTTGCCATTCCAAGCACTGAAATTATTGAGATGATGTTGATAATGTTATGCGATTTTTTTGCAAATAGATACCTGCGCGCTATGTAAAGGGCAAAGTTCATTACTGTTCGGTTAGGGGTTTTACGCAAAGGTAAACTATTTCGTCGGCGGGTAAAGCGTATCTTTTGACTAAATCGGCGGGGAGGTTTTGGGCAAATTTATCGGCTGTCACAATAAACCCTGCATCCTTTAAGCGGTCTGGATAATCGGAGCCGTAAAGCCTTACATGGTCGCGTTGGCCATAGTGTAGTTCACGCAACTTGGGTGTATTGATGGACTCATCTTCAAGGGTTTGGTCGATTGAGTAATCAATTGGAACCTGAAAAATGCCAAACCCTCCGGGTTTCATCACCCTGAATAGTTCACTGAGCGCTTGCTTGTCGTCTGTAACGTGTTCGAGTACGTGGTTACAAAGGATTATATTGAAAAGGTTATCCTCAAAAGGCATATTTTGCACATCAAGTTTAACCTCTGCCCAAGGCGATATTAAATCGGCAGTGATGTAGGTAAGGTTTTCCATTTTCTTAAACCGCTTTAAAAAGCAGTACTCAGGGGCAATGTGCAGAAAACTTTGCTCTTGGGTAAAAAAATTGGTACGCTCTTTTAGGTAGAGCCAAAGCAGTCTATGCCTTTCTAGCGACATGGAGTGTGGTGCCAATGCATTTGGGCGCGATTGGATTCGCCCGTATGGCAGAAGTTTTCGATACTTTATTCCCGTAATGGGGTCTTCAAATTTGTTTCCCAGATAAAAACCCCCAACTATTTTTAGAATAAATGCTGAGAAACGCTGAAGATGATGCCTTGGGATAAATCGGCTAGCAAAGGAGATAAAAGAACGTATCATTTACTATTTCTTTAGTAAATTGTCAATGTGTTCAATGTAGTCCAAGGAGTCGTCGATGAAGAAATGTAAATCGGGAACAATGCGCATTTGATTTTTTATGCGTTGCCCTAACTCGTGCCTTACCGTTTTCTTATTCTCTTTAATAGCAGCAAAAACCTCTTCTTTGCCTTTGGTTGGGAATATGCTTAGGTAAACTTTGGCGATGCCCAAATCGGGGCTAACCCTTACAGCGGTAACAGTAATCATTCGTCCTTGGAGAATAGATTGCGACTGGCGCTGAAATATTTCACCTAAATCTTTCTGTATTTGGCGATTTACTTTATTTAAACGTGTTCCTTCCATGTCCTTATCCTCCAATTATTTTTACAAAGATAGCTTTTTGCTTTTAACTCTTTCTGGTTGATGAGCACTATTCTAGATTAGTGCAAAACCCAAAAAATGTTTTATATCTTTGTGGTCTGAAATATTTAAACAGAACAATTATGGATATTGTTGTTAGCGGAATAAGATCAACAGGAAAGTTACACCTAGGAAACTACTTTGGTGCTTTAAAAAATTTTGTAAAAATGCAGCACGAAAATAAGTGCTATTTTTTTATTGCCGATTACCATTCGCTCACAACACATCCAACCCCCGATGATTTGCATGGTTCGGTTAAGCAGGTTTTGGCAGAGTATATTGCCTGTGGTCTAGACCCAGAGGTGGCAACACTTTACGTACAAAGTGATGTGCCGGAAATACCAGAACTCTACCTCTTGCTAAACATGAATGCCTACCTTGGTGAACTTGAGCGTTGCACATCGTTCAAGGATAAGATAAGGTCCAATCCCAACAATGTAAATGCAGGTTTGCTTACCTACCCAACCCTTATGGCTGCTGATATTATTATTCATAAAGCTCATAAGGTTCCTGTTGGTAAAGATCAGGAGCAGCATCTTGAGATGACACGTACTTTTGCAAACCGATTCAATCGACTTTATAATGTAGATTTATTCCCTGAGCCAGCAGCCTATAACTTTGGCGAGCAACTTGTGAAAATTCCTGGCTTGGACGGTAGCGGTAAGATGGGTAAATCGGAAGGGAATGCCATATACCTGT
>CALGIR010000334.1 GCA_937915475.1 uncultured Bacteroidales bacterium | reverse complement strand
GGGTTAACGGTTATTGCGCCAGGAGCTCCATTACTGGATATAGCGAAATTGGCAGGAGTATATTTACCCGACACACCTATTGGAAAAGTAAAACTACTTGCTCCAATACCAAACTGCTTGCGTACACCCTGATCGCTTAAAACACCATTTAGTATAAGCATTCTTGTTTTATCGGGTGCCCCCCCTATGGAAGCGTTTTTCCCAAATAATACTTGATAGTCGTCGACGTATATACTTCCGTTGGTAAACGTTAGACGACCATTTATGGTAATGTTATTCTCTAGTGTTGCTCCCGCTGAATTGTTTGTGGTGATGTTACCATAAATACCACCCACACCGTTAAGGTTTTGGTTTTGGCTACCAGCCAGTACTAATCCACCATCAACAGTACTACTGGCGTGGGTTGAGGTGTTGGTAATATTGCCCGCTGCTAAAATTGAATTACCCCCATCATTAAGAACCCCAGATGATATATTTAAGTTTCCATTTACCCTTAGGGTTGTTTGTGGTTGCAATGTAACTGTACCGCCCGAAGCAATGGTTAGGTTGGCAAAATTGGTGAGATTTGTACCATTTCCGAAAATGCTTTGTTCGCCTAAACCATTAAATGTTACGGTTTGGGTAGATGAACCAGCAAGAAAGCCTCCCTTATCAATACCTGTCGAGGAGCTAATATTATTATTTGTAAAGTTGCCCCCTATGGTAATATTTAAACCATTGGCATTAAGCTGTGAGTTACACCTAATGGTTAGGTCGTTTAGTATCTCTAGCTCCTGTACATCATTCTCTAAAACTTGAGAAAATCCTGTGACACCCAGGCTAACATTCCAAAGCGGTGATGAGCTGTTAAGCCTAAAGGTATGTTTTGCCGAAGTGGCCAAGCCTGCTTGCAGTGTACCCCCGGTTATAACCGACTGCCCCGGGCGTAAGTATATATCGCCAAAGGTAGTACCAGCGGCTGATGGCCTATCGAACTGAAGCGTACCACCGCTCATGCTAAAGAGGCTGTTGGTGTTAACTATTTCAATTAATCCTCTGTTTTCTATCCTACTCTTTCCGTAAATGGTGGTGGTACCCCCCGACTGGATATAGTTTAACGCCCCACTGGTTATGGTTGTAGGCCTTCGAATTTGTCCATTAACAGAAAGGTTGCCGCCACTAACATCAATTACAGGAGTACCAGCAGCGGCATACTCTATGCTATTATTATTAGCGGTTGCCGGGTTGCCAATATACATATTGCCCCCCAAAACCTCTAGCTTTCCGGCAAGGTTAAGCTTACCCGTACCATTGCTATACGCCACCCCAACACTACCATTCTGAACCGATAGCGCAGCTGTGACAGGAATTGTAAACGATGTTCCCCCATCGGTTATTCTAACAACCTGTGAACCTACATCATCAATATCAACCCTAAACGTACCGTTTGTAAGCGTTAGAAAGGGGTTGGTTTTACCGGTTGTAATTTCCGATTTAAGCGTAACTACGGGTGTGGCATCGCTTCCCTTATCTACGGTGATATCGTAGAAGTTGTAAGATCCACCGCCTTTAATTTCGGTATTGGCTGTTCCTTTAAATTGGGTTGAAACCTGACTATCTGTTTGGTGAAGATTGAACGTGCCCTCGTTGTTAATATCTCCGTAAAGTTCAAGGGTGTGGTTTGTGCTTGCTGCTGATGTTCTTACCCTAAAGGTAGCACCGCTAGCTACATTAACATTACCATAAACCCGAAGTGTTTTTGATGGTGTACCTTCCATTATGCTGAAGTCACCACCCGACTCAACATTAAAATTCCCTAAAACATTTAGGGTAGTCCAGCTCCCACCAGTATTTGTTCTTGCCGATTGGCCACTCCCTTTTACAGTAATATCCTTGTGTATTGTTAAGTCCATATCGGGCAGGTTAACAACATAGCCCTGATGGTTGAGTACTAGCTTGCTATACCGATTAAGAGATAGACTACCTGCAGAGATTGTAGGGATGTTAATTGGCACAGAATTGGCATAGTACTCCACTGTACCACCGTTAGGCTCAATAAAATCGCCAAAATCACCATCTGGAAAGTAATTGCTACTAGATATACGTAGCGTACCAGCCCCAGCTACGGTCTCTTCGGGAATTGCGGCAAAGTTGTGCCCTTGGGTTGTTCCCAAATCGAGCATGGAACCCTCGGAAATAAAAAGTGCACCTGAGGCTACATTAGCGGTTTGGATTGTAACAGTATGGAAATTAGCTCCATCGCCTATAATAACGATGGTATTGGAACCTGGGATGCCAGCACCACCTGGTTGTCCTACGCCAACGGCAGACCAGGTACTTGGTTTGTCCCAAAAAGTAGGATTATCGCTACTGTATAGTATGGGAATTTCGGTAAAAGCAGAGGCCTCACCCGCGGTGTACTCACCACTACCAACGGATTGGCTAGCAAATGTTATCTGGTTGATTGATTGATCCACATCGTTCACGTCGCCACTAGACACCCATTGGCCCCCTGGGCGGTAAACAGCCGGAACATAGCTTGCCTCTGTGCCTTCCACAAAAACATCAGTAGCATAGAAATATCTGTGATTAACCGAGTTTTGGGGAACGCCATCAAATTCCTTACTGGTATTTTTCCAGTAGGCTTTTAGAGCGTTGGTCGATTGGGCTAAATAGTGACGCTCGTAAACCGGGCGCGATGTAATGGATCCC
>CALGIR010000333.1 GCA_937915475.1 uncultured Bacteroidales bacterium | reverse complement strand
ATACACCCTTGGTGTGCTTGCTATTAACCGATAGTTGTCTGTTTGATTTAGAATCGAAAGTTATCTGCTTTTCTTTCTCCAATCCATTAGCGTTAATACTAAACCAATTGGTGTAACCATTTGCAGTTTGACTAAATATTAAGTTTTGACTATCGTTTAGCCAAATCACCTCTCCCACCCTTTCTGTGGTATTTGTTGGTAGATTCTTTATAAATATTCCCTTTAAGTCCGACACAAAAAGTTCACCTCTACTTACAAAAGCAATCTTCTCTCCATCGGGCGAAACATCAAATACTGAAATACTATTTTCAACGTTAAATTTCTGGCTGTACCCTAGGGTACTATTCTGAAACAGCGAAAATTTCAACGGATATGACTCTACCCCATCAACATCGTAAAACCAAAGTTGATAGTCTTTTACAAACACCACGCATTTTCCATTTGCACTAACCTGAGGACGTTTAATAGATTGGTCGAAACTGGTTAATCTTTCTTTTTGTCCACTCTTTAAAGAGTATAGATTATACTCGTCGTTAAACTCATCCGAAACAAAAAATACGTTGCCTTTACTATCAATAGTAGGCCACATGTTCTTACCCATATAATCCGTATGCTTTGTTAGTTTATCCGTTTTATTACAATAGGATAAAATTTGCGGACTATGCTCACCCTTATATCTCTTCCGCTGAGGAAACATAAAACTCTCCCACGAATCGGTAAAATAAAACTCATTGGTAAGAGGATGCTCCACAAGATGATGGGGGTTGTTAAAGAAGTGGTCGAAAAGCCTTTGGGGCGTGCCCCCAAAAACAGATACCCGGTAAGATGAGTAAAGATTATACCTATCGGATGAGAAATATATCCACTGTGAATCCCATGACCAGCCGTCAACATGATCGCTGGCCTGATGATAAGTAAGCTGCTTAACTTCACCTCCAGCAGCAGGAACAATGTAAACATTCTCCCTCCCATTTTGGCTTGCTGTAAAAGCAATCCATTCACCATTGGGCGAAAATCTGGGTAAACTTTCTTTGCCATCCATTGCTGTTAAGCGGTACGCAACGCTATCACTTATTGACAAACGCCACAAATCATTCTCGTAGCTAAAAACCACAATATTGCCATCTGGAGAAAGCGATGGATTTGAAACAAACCTAATATCCTGATGGGAGGCAAAGCTATTGCCCTGAATAAGAGCAAATACCAATGGAAGAAGAAAACGTTTCATACCTATAGAATTATGTTTATCAATTGAAGTCTAAATATACGTTAATATACTCCATCCATACAACTTGATTTGACTATTAACAGAATATGCTCCTATTCTTTAAACAATTAAACAAACGATTAATTAAATCTTCATCCCATTGATTATCTACCACTTATTATCTAAAACAAAAATTGTGTTGACAAATTGTGCTTTTTAACACTATCTTTGTTCCGTAGGTAAAGGGTTAACGTTTGCGCGTATGAACATCAAAAAACTATCGAACAACTTATTAGAATTGATGTTTTCTATTAAGTAAAAACAAAATTGAAGTAATGATAAATTTTGAGAACAAGGATAAAGCGGCAGTAATAACAAAGGAAAAGAGTTATAGCTACAGCGAACTGCTAAGTTTAATCGATTCGTACTCCAAGCTGTTTTCCAACCAAGACTTCGAAAGAATTGCAATATACTCTGAGAATAGGATTGATTGGATTGCCGCTTTTTATGCTGGTTGGAGAAATAATTGTGAGGTTGTTCCAATTGATTATCTAGCATCTACCGAAGATATTAGCTTTATAATTAACGACTGTAAGCCTGACCTAATATTTATTAGCCCTGAACTTAAGCGTAAGGTTGACGAAATATCATCGCAGTTGACCTTTACACCTAACATTTCTTATCTAGGGGACTTGGAGTTACCACAGCCTGGGCAAAACTTAGAATGGGAACAGGCTAAAGATCTTGACAAAACTGCTGTAATCATATATACCTCGGGCACAACAGGTAGCCCAAAAGGAGTTATGCTTTCGTACAAAAACCTTATTGCAAATATTCGAGGCGTTTCAAAAGAGGTTGAGATTTATAATTCCGAACGACAGGTTTTAATGCTACTGCCATTGCACCACATATTTCCTTTGGCCGGAACAATGATTATTCCCCTTTACGTTGGAAGTACAATTGCCATGTCTCCATCAATGCAATCAAACGATTTACTCGAAACGCTCAGGAACAATCAAGTAGCCATAATGATTGGTGTTCCTCGTCTGTACGAACTTATCTATAAAGGGGTTTGGGCAAAGATTAGCTCAAGTTTTGTTGCCAAGACGCTATACAAACTAGTAAAATCGTTAAAAAGTAAAAAGCTAGCTCTTAAAATATTTAAAAAGGTTCACGTTAACTTTGGGGGACACCTAAAGTTTCTTGTTAGCGGTGGAGCCGCCCTGCCTACGCATATCGGAGAACTTTTTCAAACCTTGGGTTTTGATGTGCTTGAGGGTTTTGGTATGACCGAGGCAGCTCCCATGATAACTTTTACCCGCCCTGGGAAAGTTAGAATTGGTTCGCCAGGACAAGCATTACCTAGCATACAGATGGAAATTAGGGATGACGAAATAGTTGCCAAGGGCGAGAATATTATGAAAGGCTACCTTAATAGCCCGAAAGAGACAAGCGAAGTACTGAAAGACGGATGGCTTTACACGGGTGATTTGGGTAGAATTGACAAGGACGGATACCTCTTCATAACTGGGCGTAAAAAAGATATAATAATACTCTCAAACGGTAAAAACATTAACCCCGTTGAGGTGGAAACCAAATTTGAAAAAACTCACTCTTCTGTAAAAGAGGCTGGCGTATTCCTTCATAATAATCAGCTGCACATTGCCATTCTTCCAGACTTCGAGGCTCTTTTTGAGCAAAACGTTGCCGATATTGACGATTACTTTAAGCATCAAATTATACCTGCATTTAACGATAAACAATCAAGCTATAAACGAATAATGAAGTTTGCCATTGTTAATAGCGAGCTTCCACGAACGCGCTTAGGAAAAATTCAACGGTTTAAATTAGCCGATCACGCCAAAAACGCAACAGCTAAAAGCGGAACCTTCAACTTTAAGGAGACCATATACTACCTTTCTGTTAAAAACTATATCGAATCGCAGATTGATTTTGACGTAAAACCAAATCATCATATTGAATTTGATATTGGACTAGACTCATTAACAAAAATGGGACTAGCTAATCATATCGAAAAAACTTTTGGCGTTAAGATGGATGAAAAGAGACTCATCACCTTTCCAACGCTTAGCGATATGGCAGATTATATTAATGAGAAAAAGCAATGGTTCCGTCAAGAAACCACAAGTTGGGCCGAAACCTTAAAAGAAAAGGTTGACATAAAGTTGCCCAAATCATGGTTTACACACAACTTTTTCAAAAACACCGCAAAATTTTCTTTTAAACTATACTTTCGTTTTCGTGGAGAAGGCATGGATAACATTCCCGACGGACCATGCATAATTGCACCAAATCACCAGAGTTTTATTGATGGATTATTTGTGGCTTCGTTCCTAAAACGGAAAGTTTTTAAGCAAACCTATTTCTACGCTAAGAAAAAACATGTTAATAATAGATTTCTGCGGTTTCTTGCTCGCACAAACAATGTAATTGTGATGGATATTGAGGGTGAATTAAAGGAATCGATACAAAAAATGGCTGCTGCTCTAAAGGAAGGTAAAAAGGTGATTATTTTTCCCGAGGGAACTAGAACCACTAACGGCAAATTAGGCGAATTTAAGAAAACCTTTGCCATACTTAGCACCGAACTAAACGTACCTGTTGTGCCAGTTGCCATTATTGGAGCCGATAGAGCTTTGCCGGTTGGTGCAAGAATCCCTCGTCCCTGGGTTAAGGTTAGGGTCAAGTTCCTTGAACCAATTCTCCCCGAAGGACGCACACCAGAAGCACTTACTGAGGATGTTTACAATGAAATTAAACATGTTTTAGCATAAAAGGCAAGTTAATTCAAAAAAGCGCTCCAAAAAGGAGCGTTTTTCTTTTATAAAATCATTTCCATGTAACATATGTTACATCCCAGCTCATAGCCATTCCCTATGTTTGCAGTGTAAAATAAAATTTAGCTTCAAAAATAATTACACTACAATATGAAAAGGGATATCATTACAATCGACCGCGACCTTTGCAATGGATGCGGAAACTGTATTACCGGTTGCCATGAGGGTGCTCTTCAACTAATTGACGGAAAAGCAGTACTTGTTAGCGAACTGATGTGCGATGGCCTGGGCGCCTGCATAGGCGACTGTCCGGTGGGTGCAATTTCCGTTGAGCATCGCGAGGCCGAGCCATACGATGAAATACATACCATTAGCCAAATGGTAGGCAATGGCAAGAATACTGTTATTGCTCACCTAAAGCACCTAAAGGATTACAATGAGAAAGAGTTTTTACGACAAGGTGTTGAGTGGCTGCTAGCTAATCGGGACAAGTACAATTTCAGCCCAGAAGAAGTGCTACATGCACTAAATAGTCACCAAAAGGAAGAGGATTGTGGCTGTGACAACAACACCCCAAAACCACAGCATCAGCATAGCGGAGGCAGTTGCCCCGGTTCAGCCGCAAAGAGTTTTGGTTCGAGCACCCAGCAGAATGGCGCAGGATTGATTTCTGGAAAATCAGAGTTGACCCATTGGCCTGTGCAACTCCACCTTATCAATCCTAACACTAGCCACTTTCAGGGTTCTAACCTATTGCTCGCTGCCGACTGTGTAGCATTCTCAATGGGTAATTTCCATAGCGATTATCTAAAAGGTAAAACACTTGCCATCGCCTGCCCAAAACTCGATTCAAATAAAGAAGTTTACGTTGAAAAAATTACAGCATTAATAGATAGCGCCCAGATAGATACCATTACAGTTATGAAAATGGAAGTACCCTGCTGTGGTGGATTACTTCAACTTGTAAAAATGGCAATGAATCAGGCAAAGCGCAAAGTTCCAGTTAAACTAATAACTGTTGGAATAAAAGGGGAAGTATTAGAAAGTGCTTGGGTTTAGTTGGGTGGCGGTGTATCGGTAAACAGTAATCGGTAATCGGTAATCGGTGAACAGTAATCGGTGAGCGGTGAGCGGTAATCAGTAAGGAAACTTTCAAATTATAATAAAATCAATTAACTAATAAAAACTACAATTATGAGCATGTTTTGTTTTCAATGCCAAGAGGCTGCTAAAGGTACAGGTTGTACCATTAAGGGTGTGTGCGGCAAAACCGACGACCTTGCCAACACCATGGATTTACTTATGTTCACATTAAAAGGGATGAGCGTGTATAGTTCAACTCTACGAAAAGAAAAGAAATACGAGAATCCCATAGTGAACAAGTTTATATTTGATAGCCTGTTTATGACTATCACCAATGCCAACTACGACAAAAAGGTATTTATCGACCGCATAACCCGTGGACTTGAGTTGCGCAATAGCCTACGCGAAGAGTGCAAAAAGCAAGGCGTTTCGGTTGACGATAGCTTTGAGGGTTGCACATGGCAAGGCACTCCCGAAATGTACGAGCAAAAATCTGGAACTGTTGGTGTACTTACAGAAACCAATGAGGATATCCGCTCGCTTAAAGAGTTAATTATCTACGGATTAAAGGGAATGGCAGCTTATACCGAGCACGCATTTAACCTTGGCCACGAGGATGTTACCCTTTACGAGTTTATGCAACGTGCATTGGCTGCCACCACCAAAAACCATAGTGTTGATGAGTTAGTAGCCCTAACACTTGAAACAGGTAAGTTTGGCGTTTCGTCAATGGCTTTGCTCGATAAGGCAAACACATCGGCATATGGCAATCCCGAGATTACTAAGGTTAATATTGGTGTTAGCAACAAGCCTGGTATACTTATTAGCGGTCACGACCTAAAGGATATGGAAGAACTCCTTATACAAACCGAAGGAACTGGCGTTGACGTTTATACGCACAGCGAGATGCTTCCTGCTAACTACTATCCTGCATTTAAAAAATACAAACAATTTGTGGGCAACTACGGCAGCAGCTGGTGGAAACAAAAAGAGGAGTTTGAGACCTTTAATGGCCCTATCCTATTCACTACCAACTGTATTGTTCCACCCAAAAAGGATGCAACTTATGCCAATAGAGTTTTCACAACAGGCTCTGCAGGTTATCCTGGTAGCAAGCACATTCCTGAGCGCGTAAATGGTAAGCAAAAAGATTTTTCGGAGATAATTGCGCTGGCCAAAACTTGCCAACCGCCAATTGAAATTGAAAAAGGTGAGATTGTTGGAGGTTTTGCTCATGCACAGGTATTTGCCCTTGCCGACAAGGTTGTTGATGCCGTAAAATCGGGCGCAATACGTAAGTTCATTGTTATGGCAGGATGCGATGGCAGAATGAAAAGCCGTGATTACTACACCGAGTTTGCTCAAAAACTTCCGACGGATACTGTTATTCTTACGGCTGGATGCGCTAAGTATCGCTATAACAAATTGCCTTTAGGCGATATTGGTGGAATACCTCGCGTACTTGATGCAGGCCAGTGTAACGACTCCTATTCTCTTGCTGTTATTGCCATGAAACTGAAAGAGATATTTGAGCTGAACGATATCAACGAATTACCAATTGCATACAACATTGCCTGGTACGAGCAAAAAGCAGTGATTGTTCTTCTTGCCCTTCTACACCTTGGTATCAAAAATATTCACCTAGGTCCAACACTACCTGCATTCCTTTCGCCAAACGTTACTAACGTGCTAGTTGAGAACTTTGGGATTAGCGGAATTAACACGGTTGATGAGGATATTAAGCTGATGGTGGGATAATATTATTAAAAGAAAAGCACGATTGATTTATAGCAGTTGGCAAAACAATATTGATTTGCCAACTGTTATTTACTTACAACTTAATATGAAAAATTATGGCAAATGAATTTATAAAGGGTAAAAAGTTCAACTTTATGGCTGAGGTTGACTACAGTAGCGGAGGCATAGTAAGCAAAAATGTGCTAAAACGCCCCACAGGCAACCTTTCTCTTTTTGCTTTTGATAAAGGTGAAAGCCTAAGTACACACACCGCTCCTTTTGATGCAATAATCCAGGTTTTGGAGGGCAATGCCCGCATTACAATAGGCGGTGAGCCCAACGATTTAGTTGGTGGCGAAACCATAATTATGCCTGCTGGTATTCCGCATAGCGTTGAGGCAACCGAGCGCTTTAAGATGGTGCTAATTATGATAAAAGATCAAACTAAAACTGAGGCGTAGATTAATTCTCGCTTCCAAAAAATACAATTAAGCTATGAGTAACGAAATAATCTGCAACTGCATGGAGGTAACCCGTGGTCAGATAGTAGCAGCCATTAAGGAGAAGGGTTGTAAAACCTTTGAGGATATTCAGGTTGAAACCGAAGCAGGAACCGTTTGTGGAGCATGCGAAGATGATATTCAGGACATTTTAGACGAACACTTAAACTAGGAGTAAATAATTATGAATACCCAACCTCACTCGCATTGCCCTAATTGATCAATTCGCACAGTGTCAACCAAG
>CALGIR010000332.1 GCA_937915475.1 uncultured Bacteroidales bacterium | reverse complement strand
GAATCTTTTAAAGGCAGATAAACCCACTTTTTAAGCAATCTTCCGCCCATGGGCGAAACCGTTTTATCAATAACATCAATAAGCGTTTTAGCGCCTTCGTTCAATGCATAGAAAAGTTCGAGATTACGAACAGTGAACTTATCGAGCCAAACATACCGATCCTCATCAATACGCGAGATGGTTGAAAGATGCTTTACCTTACCATGCCGGGTAACTTCAAGATAGTAAAGTGCGGCACCGGCAGCTATTATTCCAAGGCGAAGGCTATCAATCCCAAATCCTTTTAGGCTGGCTGTTTGGAAGTGCGTCAATAGTTTTTCTCTTGCTCCCTCCTCACTAAAAGCCCACTCATCAAACCGATAGGTATAGTACTTTGCACCAAAAAAGTCAGTAAAATCGTTGTGCTTAGATCGTTCGACAAGTATTTCTTTGGGACTAAAGTTATTTATCAACTTATCAATATAGTCAAGCGAACCTTCTGCCGTGTAAAACTCACCAGTTGAAATATCAAGAAAAGCTATACCTGCCTGTTTTTTTTCAAGATGAATGCACGCCAAAAAGTTGTTCTCCTTGCGCTCAAGTACGTTGTCGTTATACGAGACGCCAGGCGTAACCATTTCGGTAACGCCACGCTTAACAATGGTTTTAGTCTGCTTTGGATCTTCTAGTTGCTCGCAAATTGCAACCCTTTGGCCTGCCCTAACCAATTTGGGCAAATAGGTATCGAGGGCATGATGAGGAAACCCCGCCAACTCAACATACGATGCTGCTCCATTAGCTCTTCGAGTAAGCGTAATGCCCAAAATCTCCGAAGCCTTAATGGCATCCTCACTAAAAGTTTCGTAAAAATCACCTATCCTAAAAAGCAGAATAGCATCAGGGTGCTTTCGCTTAATAGAATTGTACTGTTTCATTAATGGTGTTTCAACCACGCCTCCCGATTGTCCCAAACTATTTATATGTTTTTTGATTAAAAATGTTAACCCATTGCTTAAAATTGTATATACGCAAAAACCAACTATTTACAAAAATAGTAATTAGATTTTAAGGATTTTACCTTTTATGGCTTATTGATAAACTACGAACTCTAACGGCTAGTTATCAAGCATTTATTTTATCAACAAATTTGTTCCGTGTTTACAATCGCGTTCTGTTGTGCTGTTACTATGACAAAAAAGGAAGGTTGTTTCTGGATGCTAGAAATTTCTTTCTTCAGGCTTTTTAGTTGAAGAGTTTTTAATCAGTCATTCCATTTTCGTCTATTAATTGTTTGCAGCCATCTTCAGGGCAGCTAAAGCTTAATTCCTTCCACGAAGTTCCTTTTATCCCAACCAGACTAATCCCTTCTTTTGTCTTGGTTATTGAGAAAAGAAAATCGGCGAGATTTTTATCCTTATTTTTCTCTATTCTCTGTTCAGTATTCATACCAAATTGGTCTATGCTTTGGCTTTGGCTTTCCATTAGAGTGAAAGACAATTCTTTAAAAGCACATCCTTCTTCGCTAGTAATTTTTACTCCATTTTCAGTGGTTTCTACTAAAATTCGAAATTTCGAATTGTCTTTTTAGGTTACATCCTGGAAGTAAAATTCCAATAAATATAAAGATAGACAGTGCTAATTTTATAAAATTAGTTTTCATTTCCGTTAGGGTTTAATGCTGGTTTTAAGGATATCAAAGTTAAAATTTATTCAATAAAAACTGTGCTCAAATAGGAATCTGTCCTGTCAAATGAGATCGTCTCAAACCCAAATATGTGAATGATGTAAATATAAACTGGAATTATGTAATACTTCGCCACTTAAATACTCAGACCTTTGAACTACTAAAATGAGCGTAAAATAAAATTGGTGATAATGAAAAAAACAATAGGCATTATTCTCATTGCAATTGGAGTAGCAATGATTGTATACACCGGGTTTAACTATGTAACCAAAGAAAAAGTGGTTGATTTAGGCCCCATTGAAATAAATGCAGAAAAGAACCATACCGTTAAATGGCCTCCTTTTGTTGGGATTATACTAATTATAGGAGGTGTTGTTGTAATAGCACTCGACAAGAAGAAACATACTTAACAGTAAAAACCCCCTCTCTTAATGTGTGAATGATGTAAACATTACTCAGAATTATGTAACGCTTTTTGAGTAATAAGCCATGATCTTTGTATTGTAGAAACGCAAAATAGCAGGTCAATAAGAGCATCGCTCTAACAGTTTGCGCAGTTGCATTAACTAACACACAATAATTGAATGGCTTTAAATAAAGTTGAAAAACAACAATGTTTTAACCTAAAAAAATCACAAAATGAAAAGAACACTATTTTTTGCAGTTGTAATGATTTTCTCGTTGAGTGCTTCAATGGCGTTCGCTGGAAATGAGAATCTAAAATCGGATGCTGAAAATTCGGCAGTTCCCGTAAAAACAGAGAACAGATTATCGGAGAATGAAATAAACCGTTTGACCAAGCGTGCAGAAGAAATCCGGGATATGGATAAGTCTGAAATGAATTCGAAAGAACGGAAAGAACTGAGAAAAGAACTAAAAGGGATTAAAGAAAATGTGAAGAAAGGCGGAGGAGCCATTTATATTGGTGGCGGTACTTTGCTATTAATTATACTCCTAATTATCCTTTTGGTTTAAAAAACTAACACCGAGAAATTAGTCTACATATGCAACCTAAAGAAATTTCCCGGCAAATAAATAAAAGGCAGGTAATATTTACCTGCCTTTTATTTCTACTTTACGAACTTAATTTCGTTGATTTTTCTAACTTCTGTTTATTGT
>CALGIR010000331.1 GCA_937915475.1 uncultured Bacteroidales bacterium | reverse complement strand
TAGATATGGGAGTGGTTTTTCGTTACAATGAGAGCAAGGGTATTACCACACTCGATCCAGCTTTTGCTCGTAGTTTACCGCTTATTTGGCCTATACATCAACTTTACAACGGCCTAGTTCAACTTTCCGATTCGTTAACAGTTAATCCTTGCATTGCGCATTCGTGGACAAAATCTGAGGATGGACTAGTGTACACCTTTAATTTACGAAAGGATGTTTACTTTCATAATTCTCCAGTTTTTCCAAATGAGTTGGGGCGTAGGGTAGTAGCTAGTGATTTTGTTTACAGTTTTAATCGGATTATTAATCCCAAAACTGCATCTCCAGGAGCCTGGGTTTTCTCGGTGCTAAATAGCAAAATACCCAATAATGGCTGTGTTGCAGTTAATGATAGTACTTTTGAGTTACATTTAAAGAAGCCTTTTCCGCCACTCCTCGGGCTACTTTCGATGCCATATGCATATGTTGTTCCGCATGAGGCAATTGAGTATTTTGGAAATGATTTTAGGAAAAACCCCGTTGGCACTGGTCCCTTTATCCTAAAGTATTGGCGTGAGGGCGAGGGGTTAGTTATGCGTCGGAATTCAAATTATTTCGAGTTTGATCATAAAGGCGTTAGGTTGCCCTATCTTGAGGCAATATCAATATCTTTTATTATCGATAAGCAATCAGAATTTCTAGCATTCTTACTTGGTAATATTGATTTCATTTCAGGGGTACATTCTTCATCCAAGGATGAGTTGATAACTCGAGCAGGTGCGCTAAATCCAAAATACAGGGAAAGTATAAAGATGATTACTGGACCATATCTTAACACTGAATATCTGGGTTTTTTGATCGATACTTCTCTACAGCATGTAAGTAATAGTCCCATTGGTAATCCTTATGTTCGTAAGGCGATAGCATATGGATTCGATAGGGATAGAATGATGCTTTACCTTAGGAGTAATCTAGGGTATCCTGCTCATAGTGGTCTAATCCCAAAAGGAATGCCTGGTTTTACAGATAGTTTGAAAGGATATAGTTACAATCCCGATTTAGCCAAGTTCATGTTAGCACAAGCTGGCTATCCCAATGGAAAAGGGCTCGATCCTATTTCTCTATCCACCACCGAGGATTATGTTGATATCTGCGAGTTTTTACAGCACCAATTATCCGAGATAGGTATCCCAATTAGTATAGAGGTTATTCCAGGCGCAGCATATCGTGAGATGATGTCCAGCTCGAAGTTGTTATTCTTCAGAGGGAGCTGGGTTGCCGATTATGCCGATGCAGAGAACTATCTCGCTTTGTTATACTCTGGTAACTTTAGTCCCAGCGGTCCAAATTACACTCATTTTAGCAATGATAAATTTGATAGGTTGTACCGTAAATCGTTATTACAGAGCGACGACTCATTGAGATATAGCTACTATTTAAAGATGGATTCCCTTGCACTAGACTATTCACCAATTATACCTATGTACTACGATAAGGTTGTGCGTTTTGTTGGGAGTGATGTGGAAGGAATGAACCCAAATCCTATGAACCTACTAATGCTCAAAAGAGTTAAAAAGATAAAGAATGATACTTATAGCCGATAGCGGGTCGTCAAAAACTAGTTGGAGTGTTATGGACCAATCAGAGCAGATTGCAAGTTATAATAGTGTTGGTCTTAATCCTTATCATATTAGTGATGCCAGAATTTTCGATATTCTAAAATAATCTTTTCCAAAAGAGCTGTCTGCACTTAATATAAAAGAGCTTTTCTTCTATGGAGCAGGATGTAAACTCGACCCAATGGCACAACGCATGAAAAGTGTTTTGAGCCAATTCTTTACGAGTTCTGCTATATACGTATACTCTGATATTGTTGGCGCAGCAAGAGCATTATATAAAAGGAATAGTGGAATTGTGGCCATTGTTGGCACAGGTATAAATACTGGTTTTTATAATGGCGGTAGCATTGAAAACAAAGTACCCTCGCTAGGTTACATTCTTGGTGACGAGGGTAGTGGTTGCTACTTGGGTAAGGAACTTCTTAGGGTTTGGCAATACGGTGAATTACCAAACGATATAGCGCTTAAGCTAACCAGTTTTGCCAAGGTTGATCTATCTGCAATTCTGAGGAATGTATATGGTGAGGTAAATCCAGAGCGTTTCCTTTCGGGATTTGTGCCATTTATAGTCCAAAATATTAACCATACCTCCGTACAAGCTTTGGTGGATAATGCTTTCGACCTTTTTGTTGAAAGGCATCTAACTAAATATCCTCAATTTACTAATTACGGAGTGGGGATAGTTGGTTCGGTGGGCTTTGTATTAGCCCAAAGGCTAAAAAATGCCATCGAGAAGCGGGGAGGGGAAGTTGATAAGTTTCTACAATTTCCAATTAAAGGGTTACTAGATTTTCATAAATCAGAGAAGTAGTGTCCTTATTATTGGAGTGGCTAGATCAATCTAAAATCAATATTTGAACTTTGGGCAATGCTCTCTATAAGTTGATCGCATCGTTTGGCATTTTGGTGCTCACCTATGGTAATTAGTGTTTCTGATAGCTCTTTTAAAAGTTTAATCTCAAATATTTTATACCCTGCAAAGTTGCTTAGTTCTAAAGCATCACGATATAGGCTATAAGCAATCTCCATATTTCCAATAGTGAATGAATACACAGCCATTAAGCCTTTGCCAATTATTACAGTTTGTATCTGTATCCACTCTGGAACTTTGGTAAGGTATCCTTCAATTTTTTGCATCTTATCATGTTCAAACTTTCCAGTCGACCTCCATTTTGCATAAATACAATATATTGCTAATGCGTGTTCCTCTGCTGTTTGCGGGTTTTTAAGTCTGTTACCCAAATATATTTCAAGACGTTTGTAAGTGTGTTGATGCTGTTTTGTGAAAAGCATACCGAAAACTAAACTTAGTTCAAATACGGGCCTATTAGCAATACCATTACTGTAATTTACCTTAGTGAAACTACTGATTTTATCAGCAACATCGTTGAGTAAATCGGTTTTATCAATGTAGTTTGCCACTAGCAGGCATGCAAACCATGTTCCTTTGGTAAATGAGTTAAACTCGGTGGGTGGATCATCGTTTTTTGTTGCCTGAACGAAATCGTTAGTCCATTTGAAGTTTAGGCGGTAAGCATCCGAAAGTGATATCAACGTTTTTGCAAAAAGTTGCCCTGTTTCTTCCTTTGATTGTTTTAAGTAGCAAATTGGCAGCATACGTGAAGACGAAGCTATACTGTTCAGGTCGTTGAACTGTTCAAATAGATACTTTTGAGCTGTTGGTTCAGTAACATAATGGAGTATTAACTCGTTTTTGGTTTGCTCATTGCTATTAATTATTTGTAGCATTGTATTGTCCGCAAAAACTTGCTTTAGGGTATGATCCGATAGGCTGAAAATTTGTTTAAGCACAGAGGTAAGCCCCATCTTGTAGGTTATATTGTATAACAAAACAATAAGGTTACCAAGTAAATCAGAGTTTTTGTAATCTTCTTCAATTAGTTTAAAAAGTTTAATGCTAATGCCATCATTTTCTTTTATAAACATTTGAACTAATAACAATTCATATAGTGGTCTATGTGTTATGTAAACTTTTTTTGTATACAGACCATATTCGTTCTCGATTAGTTGCTCGCCAAGTATCCCGAATGATAATAGCTGGTTATAGGCTGAAAAATAATTTCCCGATAGTTTTAAGTGTATAGGATAGAGTGCTTTAAGTTCGTTTTTTTTGATTATACCTACTAGTTTGCCTTTATGTGAGATAGATACAATTGCATCTAGAATATCAGCTTTTTCATCTGAGAACTGCTTTTGGTACACTTTATTTTTAACAAATTCAGCAATTAGGTCGTCCTTACTGGAAATCTTGTTTTTATTTGTTGGCTGGTTAGTATTGATGTAGAGATTTAGGTTATAAGGGTATTTCAATTCTTGCTGAAGATTCTGTGGTAATTGCTCAATAGTTAGCCTAGTTTGCCCTTTGCAATTTACAGTCTCGTCCAATACTTTTTGTATCTCTTTAAATGTGAGACTTGGGATATTGGATCCATAACTGTTGAATAGGTTGGAAGACATGCGGCACCATGAGTCGAGAGAACTTGACGCTTTTGTAAACTGAACCCATGCTGGGTAACGTGAGGTTACAATTACTTTGAAACCTTTGGAGGGAAGGTTATTAATAAACAGGTTTATGGCTTCAAATATTTTTCCACTTTTATTGCTACTTATTGTCAACTGATCAAGTGCATCAATAAGAAGGATAAATTTTCCAGGGATGTTTTCTAACTTTTCTTTCACTCGGTCAAATAGAGCTGTGGAGGAGATATCAAGAAGGGTTAGCAGCCAATTCTCAATAAAAAAATCTTTACCAACCCAGTTTTCTAGGAATGTAGCTGGAATTAACAAAACAATATCGTTTTTAGTGTTGGGCAATTGATTATAGTCGTTATAACAGTTAATCAATAATGCGGTTTTTCCATACCCTCCAGGTGCAATAATTGGGATCCCGTGGAAAGTTGATGAGAATAACTCTGTCAAAAGCTCATTGACGAATTCTCTTTGCACATTTGCAAGCATTTCGGTTACGCCGCCTTTTTTTAATTGCCTAACATTTTTTTTGCTAATGACTTTAGCCCTTTGTTTTGCTGTTTCCCAGATGCTCGGAATAGAATCTGGATATTGAATTGTATGCGAGTTTTGTAACTGAAAATCATCCCAACTATTATAGCCGCAATATGTCGAAAGAATATCGAGTGTGACACGTGATGGATTAGAATTCGTTGCTAGCAGTCCAAAGAAACGGCGAAGAGTAGATGAGCTTAATAGGTGTGATGTTTCACTTATAATACATTCAGACAGGGCTCTACAGTCTTTGTGATAACTAATTTTTCTACCGAATTTTAACTCAATATTTTCCTTTAACTGCTGAATCATAATCGAAACTAAATTTATGGCAAAACCCTTTAAGTCTCAGATACAAAGGCTTGTATAATGTTTATTCTTGAATGAAACCTGGTTTCTCCTGCTTGTTTTTAAATGACCTTTTTGACAATTTTTTAGAAGATTGCAGTGATTTATATTTGTAATTAGTAAAATGATTTAAAAAGAAGCATGGTATAAAGTTAATCATTTGAAGCAAAATAAGACAGTTTTTTAATAATGCCTCAATAGTCTTACAAAAACTGTTTAATAAGAAATTGTAAAGAGGAATGACTATGAAAAAGTTTGGTATTATCTTAAAAAAGCACGTAATCGATAAATTAGCTATCGATTTAGGTGTGTTTATCGTATTCTTCCTGGTAACAATAGTTTTTGTGTTTACCATTTTGCGCTCTTTCTAATTGTTTTTATTATTACCCACACACCAAATACACCTTATCTCTTATGCTTATGTTTAGTAATCTTTGGAAGTCGTGCCATGCATCTGTTTGCCAGCTTAGGTTTTTGAATGAAAGAGGAATTACAGTTGATTCGCTAACGGGCTTTAAGGTAAACAATTGTTTAATTACAAGCCAGTATGCCTTTTGTGTTGAAAAAGCTTTTAAGGTTGAAATTGTTTTTGTTGATTCTGACGCTAACACTATTACCGCTGAAATGCGCATTCCATATGCAGAGTTTATTAACGAGATGCGTATTGGTGTTGTAAACAACTCTGGACATTATGCTGTATTTAACATTAATCTCCCAGAATTTCAGAGTATTCCAGGTCTTAAACTTAGTGCTCGACATAATTTTACCATTGGTACTTCGGTGGCTGCACTATCGTTTAATCATGGTTATTCAAACCTAGGTCTTAAAACTGGAATAATATCTTCAGTTTTTGCTAATAAAGAGGGTGTTAGGTTTATCCAATACGACGGAATGCTGAACTACGGCAATAGCGGTTCTCCACTTATCGATCCCAAAAGTTTTGAGGTAATTGGTATTACATCTCGTCGTACCACTCCTTCGGCCAATGCCTATAATCAATTAATGGGAATTATTGCGGGTAATCTTGCTGAACTTAAAAAAGTAGAGGCATCGATTAAGCTTGGTGATATTGACCCTGTTCAGGTACTCATTGCCAACCAGAATCAGCTGAAGCAATTGGCGAAAATAATCTTTAAGCATACAGCAAGTTGTGTAGCAAACGCTGTAATGCTCGATAGTATTTTATCCTTTTTCAATAGCGACACTATTTTGGAAAGAGAGGTTAAGCAAACTGAAGGAAAGTTTGACTTTTATGAGAGCTTGAGTTAGGATTTATTTGCGATTCATTTTTCCAGATAACAAGAGCGCTGCTTTCATAGTAGCGCTCTTGTTATTTTTGTAAAATGCTTTAAAACAAAATTTAAATCACTACAAATCATTCGCAATAATCAGTAATGTTAAATATCTTTGTTAGAAATTATAAACATGCATAAAGCATAAAAAAATAACCCTATATGGATAATAAATCTTTAATCACTTTCCTCAAAAAGATAGAACTCTTTAGAGATTTCGATGATGAGGAGTACCAATTATTAACAACTTGCATTGAGCAGCGTACGTTTAAGACCAATGAACTTTTATTTAAAGAGAACGGCCCTCGAGAAAGTATTTTCATTATTTATGAGGGTGAGGTAGAATTATTTAAAGCTAACTCCTTTGGTGTTGAACTTAAACTGACCCGCTTTGGCGAGGGCGATTTTTTAGGTGAAGGTTCATGGGCAACCGATTCACCTCACTCAACCTCGGCAAAAGCCATGGTTAAGACCACAGTATTGGTACTTCACAACGAAGTGTTTTCTAAGAGTGCTTCAACAACTCTGAAAATCTTTTCAAATATTACACGGGTTATTTCGAGGCGAATGCGCAATGCAAATACTCGGATGATAAATCCTGCGGCACAATACCAGTCAGGAAAAACTCGTGTAGAACATGATTTGCTGGGTAGCAGGGATGTTCCGAGTGAGTATTATTATGGTGTTCAAACCCTAAGGGCAATCGAGAACTTTAATATTAGTGGAGTTACGCTTAACTTCTATCCATCTATAATCGATGGCTTGGCTATAGTTAAAGAGGCGGCAGCTGAAGCAAATTATGAACTTGGCCTATTTTCGAAAGAGGTTAAGGATGCCATTGTTGCAGCATGCCAGGAGATTAAAAATGGTAAATATCACAACCATTTTGTAGTTGATATGATTCAGGGTGGAGCTGGTACTTCAACCAATATGAATGCAAATGAGGTTATTGCCAATAGGGCTTTGGAAATATTGGGCTACGAGAAAGGACAATTTGAATATTGTCACCCAAACAACCATGTAAATCTCTCACAATCAACAAACGATGCTTACCCAACCGCAGTTAAAATTGCGCTAATTCACTCCAACGAGAAGTTGGTTGAAGTCCTGCAAACATTGGTTGATTCGTTTCGCAAAAAAGCAAAGGAATTTTCTCATGTCATTAAAATGGGTCGTACCCAGCTGCAGGATGCAGTTCCAATGACACTAGGGCAGTCATTTGAGGCTTATGCGGTTACCCTTAGCGAAGAAATTTTACGACTGAATTCTAATGCAGAACTTTTCCTCGAGGTGAATATGGGTGCCACAGCCATTGGAACAGGTATTAACTCTGACCCTGATTATTCGGGCAAAGTTATGGCCCACCTAAAGCGCATTTCAGGTATAGATGTTGTGCTTGCTGGAAACCTTGTAGAAGCAACTCAGGACACGGGTGCTTTTGTAATGTACTCTTCGGCGGTTAAAAGATTAGCTGTTAAACTATCTAAAATATGTAACGATTTGAGGTTACTCTCATCTGGACCGAGAACAGGTATTAACGAGATTAACCTACCTGCTATGCAGCCTGGTTCGTCAATAATGCCAGGTAAGGTTAACCCCGTTATTCCAGAGGTAGTAAATCAGATAGCATTTAAGGTTATTGGTAACGACTTAACCGTTACAATTGCGGCCGAAGGCGGACAACTTGAGTTAAACGTATTTGAGCCAGTAATGGTACAAAGTATATTTGAGTCGATAGAGATGCTTAAAAACGGTATGAATACTCTTAAGTATAGGTGTATTGATGGAATAACTGCAAACGAGGAGCATTGCCGTAATCTTGTGCACCATAGCATTGGTTTAATAACCGCTCTTAACCCAATTATTGGGTACGAAAAATCAAACCGAATAGCTAAATTAGCCCTCGAAACAGGCAAGAGCGTATATGATTTAGTGCTTGAAGAAAAATTGCTTACCAAGGAGCAGCTTGAAAGGGCATTAGCTCCTGAAAATATGATAAAACCAGGGAAGTTTGTGTTGTAAGGAAAGAATTTTGAATAGGGAGAAGGCGCATGTTTATCGTGCGCCTTTTTTATTCCTCATCAAAGTCTTTAAGGATATTCTCAACCTCTAGCTCCGTTTCTCTTAGTTTGGCTTTGCAGAATTTTATCAACTCTGAAACTCTTTTTACGTCTTGAGTCAGATTATCAATATCCAGTTCATTGCTCTCAATTTTTTCAACAATATCTTCAATCTCTGCTATTGCCTCAGCATATGTTATACTCTTTTTAGCCATGGAATATATTTTTTTGGGTTATGAATTTGGAAGGGTTATGGTAAATGTTGTTCCCATTTCTTGTTTGCTGGATACACTAATTTTTCCGCCGTTCATCTCAATAAATTCTTTGCAAATAATCAGTCCTAAACCAGTTCCAACCTCTTGATTGGTTCCCTGTTTCGAAAAACTATCTTCAATTCTAAACAACTTTTTCACTTCTTCTGGCTCCATGCCAACACCGGTATCGGTGATGGAAATGGTTGTGGTTTTAATGCCCGTGGTTGCGCCTATGGATATTGAGCCACTATCGGGGGTAAATTTAACGGCGTTAGACAATAAATTTCTAATAACAGTAGCTAGGGTGGCGTAATCAACAGTTAGGGTTTGATTCTCATCAATATTCACATATATACTAATTTTTTTAGCTTTGGCTTGAATATGTTGGAGGGTAACAACCTCCTCAATTAATTTCCGAAGGTTTATCTCTTTAGGTTCAAGTTTAATTTTACCAGTTTGGCTTCGCGACCATTGTAGAAGGTTATCGATAAGGGTTAGTAGTTTTTGTGACGATTCATGCAGGTGCTGACCAAATTCTGAAACCTCCTGTGGATTAAGTTCTTGTTTTGCCAGCACCTCTGTAAGGCCAAGCAATGCAGTAAAGGGGCTACGCAGGTCGTGTGCAATTATCGAAAAAAGTTTATCCTTTGTTTGAACCAATGTTTTTAGATTTTTTTCCGATTGTGAAAGTTTTTCATTTGCTTCGCCAAGGTGCTTATTTTTCCTTCGGATAACAATGTATCCGTATATGCTTCCAACCGCTATTACAACTACAAAAATCAGTATCAAATTGATGAACTTACGGTAAAGTCTTTGCTGCTCAAGTTGTACCGATTTTAGCTCTGCTTCGGTTCGTAGTGACTCAATCTCACCTTCAATCTGTTTTATCTTTTCAACCTTTTTGTTGAGTTCAAGGTCAAGGCTTGCTTGCCAAATTGTCTCCTGTTTGTTCAGGTTTTTAAGGCTATCGCTTAGGCTTATGTGTTGGGTATAAAAGTTAAGCGCTTCTTTGTACTCACCCTTTTGTAAGTGATAGTTGTACAAAGCTAAAAACGTGAGCTCTTTGAGTTTAGGGTTGTTGGTTTTGCTGGCCAGATTTAGTGCAAGTTCAAGGTGTATAAATGCATTCTGATATTGCCCAAGTGCTGTTTGAACTTCACCTATTTTACGAATACAAAGCGCTCTTTTATCCAGATTGAAATGCTTTGCATAGAGGGTTGATGCAAGCTGAAAGTACCCAATAGACTCTTCATATTCGCCCATTTGTTGGGCGAGATTTCCCAGCTCATTATAAATATCTGCGGTTCGCGTTTCATCACCAATCTCCTTTGTTATGCGTAGCGCATTATTCAGAAGTTCTCTGGCTTCGCCGAATTCTTTTATATCGGCATATGCATAAGCCAGGCTTTTGTATGCCTGAGCTATGGCCTGTTTATTCCCTGTATGTTCTCGCAGTTTTAGAGCCATGGAGTAGCTCTGTATTGCCTCTTCTGATCTATTAACATCACGTAGAGTATTGCCATGGTGTATATAAACATATGCTTGGCTAAGCGGATCGCCGCTTTTATCAATTAGCTCAATGGCTTGCTCTAGATAGTTCAATGCATTTGAGAACGAGCCAACTTTTCGATACGTAAGCCCTATGTTTGTAAGCGAACGAGCAATATCTTCGGTGAGATTTGCCTCTTGTCTAATTTTTAGCGATGTGAGGTAATTCATAAGGGCATCGGCAAAGTTTCCTTTTTGGGAGTTTAAATTGCCCATTTCGTTATATGCCGATGCAAGGCTTTGTAAATCGTTTAACCCTTGTCTAATCTGGATAACCCTTAATAAATTATTGGTGGCATTATCAAATTCGCCCAAATCACGCTGTACTCGTGAAATATTTTCAATTGTTGATGCAACACTAGACAGCAGTTCAAGGTCTTCCCTGAGTATTAAACTTTGCTCATAATATTCAAGTGCTTCGGATAGTTTACCCGATCTTAACCTTAGGCTTCCCATTAAATTGTAGATATCGGCAAGTTCATCGGGTCTATCTATTGCAATGGCTAAACTTTGGGCTCGTTGTAAATATGCATTTGCCTTATCAAATTGGCTTAACCCTCTGTTGGCTAAGCTGATGTTTTTAAGTTGAATAATTTGGCTAAGCGTATCATTTAACTCAGCATAGTTCTCTAGTGCTTTGGAGTACCATTCGTTGGCACTCGAATATTGAAATTAATGCGATATTTCGGTAGAATAGAGCATTAATTTCAATATTGTTAAGACTCTCAAAGTTTTGTAATCCCTTTTCAAGAACGGAAAGCGCTTCAGGATACTGTTTCTGATGCTCAAAAACTTTAGCCTTAAGGATTGTGAGTTTTGCGTTTAACTTTTTGCTAATTTTAAGTGGATTCTGCTTTAATTGGTGGTTTATTTCCTGAAGTGAAGTGGCATAGTTACCTGTTGCCATATGGTACTGAACTCGAATATTTACAATCTCAAATAATGAGTTTTCCAGAACTAGGTTACCCGTAGTAGCAAGCGAATCTATTTGAAACTTTGCTGAATCGAGAATGCCTAGTGTTAGGTACGCTTTAGCTTTAAGCGCACCAATTAGTGCAATTGTATCTGAATTGGTAATTGTAGCTATACTGTTGATAAGATGAATGGCTTTATGCGGATTCTCAATTACAAACTTATTTATGGTGCTTACCGTATCTTCTTGTATTGTTGTTTGTAGGTTTATAAAACCCAATGAAGGTTGGGCTATTACTAATATAAGGAGGAGTTTAGTTACACTGATTTTTAAAATAATTTTTGCCATAGGTTATAGGGGCTAATTAAGTACGAATTTATGCATTTATTCCGCTTTTACTTATGGGGAGCGTAAAGGTAAATGTGCTACCAGAGCCCTTTTGACTATTCACATAGATTTTGCCCCCATTTTTTTTAGTAAATTCTTTACAAAGAATAAGGCCAAGGCCAGTTCCCTCTTCGTTAGCAGTTCCTTTGGTTGAAAATGATTCGTCAACCCTGAAAAGTTTGTTGATTTCCTGTTTACCCATGCCAATACCAGAATCGGCAACATTAATTGCTACCATACTATTTTCTTCTACAGCTGTAATTTTTATCTTCCCTTGAGGATTACTAAATTTTATTGCATTGCTTAGCAGGTTTCTAATGATTATTGAGACGAGGTCAACATCTGCATAAACAACAACTGACTCTTCAACTCTATTTACAATTTTCAGATTCTTTTTTTCAGATAGATGGCTTAGCAACTCCATTTCCTGCCTAACCTGTTTGTTTATCGGAAATAGTTCAGGGTTATATGTAATGCCCCCAGTTTGAGACCTAGACCATTGTAACAAATTTTCTAGGAGTTTGTATAAACTTTGAGAAGTGTCGAAAATTGTTTTGATTATCTCTTCGCTTTGCTCCTTGCTATACTTGACAAAATTGTTAAGTAGCAACTCGCTAAAACCTAACAAAGCATTGAACGGGTTTTTTAGGTCGTGCGCAATAATTGTAAAAAATCTATCTTTTGTTGCATTAAGTTCCGTAAGGTGCTCCTCCGATTCAATAAGTTTTTTATTGGTAAATTTCAGTTGCTGATTTTTTTCTTGCAGTAGTTTATTGCTGGTCTTCTTTTGTTGAAGGTTGAAATAGCCCAGTACTCCAAGTCCCACTAAAAGTATTGTAAGACCAATCCAGAGGAAGTTTACATTTTTTTGTCTTTGCAACTCTAAATTCTTAATTTCATCGTTTTTCTTTAGTAGTTCAATTTCCTTCTCTTTACTCTCTGTTTCAAATCTCACCTGCATCTCAACTATCTGCTCGTTTGTTTTCATACTAAAGAGGCTATCCTTTATCTCTCCATTAATTGATTGGTGATGGAACGCTTTTCTAAAGTTGCCCTTAGCAGCATAAACCTTGCTGAGTATTTCGTGGCTTTCTGCAAGGAAAAAAAGATTTTTATTTCTTGGTGTATACTTAAGTGCAGTATTCACATAGCTTTCTGCTTTAATCGTATTCTCCATATATAAATAAACCGAAGCAATATTGTTGTTGGTATTCATGATGCTCAGCGAATCATTCGACTTTTGACTAATGGACAGCGATTTTAAATAAGCATCAAGCGCTTTTTGATAATGTTTAGTTTTTGCGTAAATGAAACCAATGTTGTTGTGGGCTATTCCTTGCGATGGGATATTATCATTGTCAATGGCCATTTGTAAAAACTGCTGATAATAAGCTAAAGCCTTATCACTTTGGCCCATTTCATCATATATGATTCCTAAATTATTGGTGGTTGTTGAGATCCCGTATTGGTTATTCAATTCGTTGTAAAGTTGGTTGGCTTTTGTAAAGTACTCTAGGGCAAGGCTGTTGTTGTTTAGGTCTTTATGAATATTTCCTATGAAGTTAAAAGTGCGGGCTAATCCTCTTTTATTATTTATATGGATGAACAAACTAGCTGCTTTAATTGCATATTCAAGAGCATTGGTCTTATAGTTTATAGTTCTGTAGGTTTCAGCAATACTCATTTGCATTAGAGCCTCATCGTGGTATTCGTTTAGCTCATTACAAATGGCAACACCCTCTTTATATGCATTTATTGCCTCTGAATACTTTTTTTGGTCGATATAAATGAGACCCATATTATTTAATGAGTAGGAAACCTTTAGCATATCACCAGCTGCTTTTCGAAGGGATAGTGATTTTTTGTAGTTGTCAAGGGCTTCGTTGTTTTTGTCCATTCCTGCATATGCATTCCCAAGGGTATTATATGCTTCGGCAATACTCAAGTCATTGCGAGTTTTTTGAGCGTATTTAAAGGCAAGTTGTGCATAATAAAGGCTCGAGTCTGGATGGTTGCTCCAGTACAACCTTGAAACGGAATCGTATAGCAATACCTTCTGTGCCGGATTTGCACTTTCTAGTTGAGTTAGAATGCTGTCTCTTTCTTCCTGTACTGTTTGTGCTTTAGTTAGGAAAAATGAAAAGAGTAATACAAGGCTGAGCAAAAAAGATTTCAGATTCACGTTTTTATTTTTTAATATATACATTAAATTATTTGCAATTCAGTTTTATCCGTTCGGGTTTTTATGCATTATAGTACTAATAACCTTGCCCTTGGCAAGAGTCGTTTCAATGGTATCACCAGTTTTCAACACGGTAGGAGTCTTAATAATCACTCCATTGTGCTTGGTTATTGAAAATCCTTTTCGCAAGAGGTTTTCAGGATCATGTGCTAATGCGTTTTTTTCAAACTGATAAACTTTATCTTTACTACGTATAATCAACTCAATAGGTTTTCTTTGCACGTCATTATATAGATTATGAAGGTGTTCACTTTCATTTTTAAAATGAACTTTTATAGAATGTTTTACCCATTTTTGATTTTCCTGTAATACAAAATCGCCTTTTGTAATTCTTAGGTTTACCTTAGACCCAAAGGTTAAAATTTGTTTATGTAGATTTCTACTCTCATTGCCAATTCGTTTTAAGAGTTGAGGCGCTATACCTAGTTGTATTTTCTGTATAAATTGGTTGTTACGGTTTACTATATTCGAAATAGCATCGCCAAAATTTTCCTTTACCTCAACCAACCAGTTTTCAGCATTATTGAACCTATTGATTAGAAATTCAGCAACTGCCGTAGGGGTTTTTAGCCTGGTATGGGCAACCATATCGGCAATTGAATAATCCTTTTCATGCCCTATACCAGTTAAAATAGGGATCGGAAATTGGGCAATATTATTTGCAAGTTGGTAGGTGTCAAAGCAACCTAGGTCTATTTGTGATCCTCCCCCTCTAATAATGGCCACAATATCCCAGTTCTTTAGATCTTCGTGAACATGGTCTAAACTGTTAATAAGTGATTGTTCTGCTTTGTCTCCCTGCATGATAGCGTTAAATAGCTTGTGCTCAAATACATATCCAAAGGGGTTATTGCTTAGCTGATGAACAAAATCTTGGTATCCAGCAGCAGTTGACGATGAGATTACGGCTATTCGTTTTGGCAGCAAGGGGAGAATAACCTCCTTGTTCATTCCGAATACGCCATCGGCAATAAGTCTATTTATTGTTTCCTGCCGTCTGTGTTCAATATCGCCAATGGTATAGGTTGGGTCAATGTCTATGATGTTAAGGGAGAGGCCGTAAACTGTATGGTAATTGACATTACATTGTATAAGTATTTTTATCCCCGATTCTAGTTTTGTGCCTGTTGATGTTTCAAAAAAGGGTTTTAGCATCCGATAGTTCCGCGACCAAATTGTAGCCCTTGCCTTTGCCCTTGGTTGTTCAGAGTTATCATTTTTTTCAACAAGTTCCAGATAGCAATGCCCCGATCGATTTTCCTTAAAATCGCTAATCTCTCCTGTAACCCAAACTATGGTTGGGAGGTTTACCTCAAGAGCCTCCTGTATCTTAGTGTTCAACTCGTATAACGAGAGGGTTCCGTCCTTCATGGCCTGTTATTAATTTTTACTATTTTTCCTAAGTAACTTTTTTTTTCAACTTTAAGGTTAACTAGGTATAGTCCATTTGGATGAGATTTTGGAATAGCCGATGAGTAGAAATTTGATGAAGTTTGAAACTTATCAGTGACTATTTCAATTCCTAGGCTCGAAACAATAGTTAACGAATAAGTGGATGTCTCGTTTTTAGGCAACCAAATGGAGAAATGGCCATTGGTGGGGTTTGGGAAGATTTTGAGACCTTTATGTTCATCATTTAGCGATATACTGTCTAATGCTATGCCAAAGTTCGGTAGTCCATATCCTATCTGGTTGTTGGGTGTATGGAAATTACTTGAGGATAAAACAATTAAATCTTGAATATCCCTAGCGCTAAGATTTGGTTTCGATTGCCATAAGCATGCTGCCAATCCAGAAATAATAGGTGCAGAGAGCGAAGTCCCATTGGCAGTTCCCATTTGTCCTGTGGCAGATTGAACAGCAGTTCCATACCCCATGGCAACAACATCTGGTTTTACTCGCCCATCGGCCGATGGGCCAACGGAGCTAAAGTAGGCAACTTCCCCAACAGCGTCTACCGCACCTACAGCAACTGCGTTTGGCGAGTCGGAAGGGGAAATTATTTTTTGCCAGCTGGTTTCTTGTTCGTTGCCAGCACTTACAATAACTAATATTCCTTTGTTTGCAGCAAAGTTTGCTCCTCTTGCAACAGGTGTTGTCTCTCCATTCATGTCTGCATATACATGGTTCTGTTTCTCACAATCAAACCGGTAATAACCCAGTGATGAACTGATGATATCAGCACCAATGCTATCGGCAATTTGGGCTGCATAAACCCAATTAAACTCTTCTACTAGCTGTTCCGAGTTGGCATCCTCACTTCTAATTAGGGCATATTTTGCCTGTGGAGCGCTGCCAATTAGCTCATTGGGCAAATAGCTGGCCAATGCGGAAAGAACTATGGTGCCATGGGAGTGCTCCTCAAACAGATTGGATGATGGATGAACAATATCCCTAACAAGAACAACCCGGTCATCGTTCCACAAGTTGCTTAAACCCGAGATGCTGTTGGCATTGTTAAAGCCCGCATCTATCACAGCAATTAGCATACTCTGCCCCCTATAACCGTTATTATGTAAAATGTGACCGTTTAGCATCTTTATTTGCTGGGCAGATAATCCATAGCTATAGTAGTCGTTAATGTCTTGGGCTTTGAGATCTGTTGCTAGTATGTCAAAATCAGGGGTCGAACTTTTAGCTACAGAAGGGTTGTACACCTCTTTTATTTGGCTTACAAAAGTGAGGTTGGCAATTTGATCTAAATCGCTTTGATTCTCAATTTCCACAACAGCGCCATTAAACCAATTAAGAGTGTAAAGAATTTTAACTCCGTAAGATTTTATGGATTCGGTATAGGATGGATTTACAGGCAGGTCATCAGTAGTGATTGAAATTGACTGTTTTTTACGTCGCTCAATTGCTCTAGCTGTTAGATAATCATTAGGGTTTTCAATGGAGTATGGGGTGCCGTTTTTATTGGTAAAGCCAATGTAATATTTGCTTTGACCCAATGTGCACAAGAATTGGAAACAAAATACTATGGCTAACCAGTATCTCATAAAAGTTATTTTGCCTTTATCTCAATTTCAATACCATTGCAATTTACAATGTCTCCGTCTCTAAGCTTTGCACGTTTTCTGTTTTCAGGTTTCCCATTTAGTGTAACCAAGCCTTGCTCAACAAGCATTTGTGCTTCGCCACCGCTGCTCGCAATTCGCACAGCCTTAAGTAATCCTATTAGCGGTATGTACTCACTTTCCAGATAAAAAATGTTCATTGATGTTAGTTTGAATTTAATCGCACAAGTTACCAATTTTTAAAGATTATTAAATTATGCGGAACATTTTATTAGTTTTTAAAAACCTTATATTTGCTATTACAATATATACTTTACAATGAAAATATTTACAGGCGCACAAACTAGGCAGATTGATGGTTATACCATAGAGCATGAGCCAATCAAATCCATCGATCTTATGGAGCGTGCATCTGTTGCGTTAATGCAGGCTTATGTGAGTCTATATTCTTCCAACCGTCCTGTATTCATCTTTGCTGGCCCGGGTAATAACGGAGGCGATGGCATTGCGCTTGCGCGACATTTGGTCTTGTTGGGGTATTGTGTTAAGGTTTACATGCTCAAATCAGAAAGCTATTCACCCGATAATTTGATTAATATTGAACGGTTGGAACGACAGGGTGTGGTTACTCTTTCTTATATTGATAGCCCAAGTGACTTTCCTCAAGTCTCCAAAAGTGGGGTAGTAGTCGATAGCCTTTTTGGCTCTGGCTTAACCAGACCACTTTCAGGAGTTGCCGAACAGTTGGTGGACTATTTAAATGAGCAAGAAACCGATAGGTTGGCAATTGATATTCCCTCGGGTTTATTTAGCGAGAATAATCCATGTCCCAATCAGAACACTATCTTTAGAGCAGCAGTAACTATAGCAATACAGTTTCCAAGGTTAAGTTTCTTTTTTCCAGAGAATGATCAATATGTTGGCCAATGGAATGTTGTTGATATTGGCTTGCATCCACAGGCCATTCGTGAGGTCTCATCGCCATATTTTCTGGTTGATGAACAATATGTTTTTGAGAACCTTTCGCATAGAAACAAATTTGATCACAAAGGGCTTAGGGGTCATTGTTTAATTATTGCTGGGTGCCATGGGATGTACGGAGCCGCAATAATTAGCGCAAAATCATGTCTTAATGCAGGTGCTGGATTAGTTAGCGTGCACGTACCACAAAATGGTTTGTCAATAGTTCAACAGGCACTGCCCGAGGTAATTGTTGGTATTGATACAGACAAGCACTATTTTACCAATGCAAATTTGGATCAAAAGTATAACGCAATAGCCATTGGGCCCGGATTGGGGACGTATCCACAAACCATAGTGGGCTTTAAACAATTTCTCCAGAAAAATAAATGTCCTTTGGTAATTGATGCTGATGGATTAAATATAATTGCACGTAATTTAGAATTGATAAAGTTGTTGCCCCAAAACACAATTATTACCCCGCATGTAGGAGAGTTCAACAGGTTATTTGGAAAAACTGATTCTGGTTATAGCAGGTTAGTACAAGCGCAAAAGCTTGCTGTTCAGTATTCTATAATTATTGTGCTTAAGGGTGCTCATACACAGATTGTGTGTCCAAGCGGACAGGTGTATTTTAATTCAACCGGAAATTCAGCAATGGCTACAGCTGGGAGTGGCGATTCATTAACGGGTATTATTGTTTCTCTTTTGGGTCAAGGTTTAAAGCCCATCAAAGCTGCTATTTTAGGTGTTTATTTGCATGGCAAAGCGGCAGATTTGGCTCTCGAAGATAAAGGTGGTGGTTCTATAGTTGCTGGTGACATTTCAAATGCGTTAAGTGCTGCGTTAGGGCATTTTTACAACCAATTCACAAAAAATAATTCATAATTCAAATAAGAGTAGATATGAAAATAAATCGCATTGTATTTTTAGTGGTGTTAGGACTGTTTGTAAGTGCCTGCTCTAAGAAAATAGCATCGGTTATACCTGTAGAGCAGGCTATAAGCCTTACTTCAAAGGGAATGGTATACACACTGCCATCAACTAACCTTCAGGTAACGGTTACTTCAGAGCATCGGGTGTATATTCCTGGGCCGTATTCACAGTTTGCTAAAAAATATTTAGGTATTGATAATGTTCTGTTGCAGGCGGATAACGAGTGGTCTATGGTTTCTTTCGATATCATTGAGAGTTCTGTTCCCGATATGAATGCATTATTTGTTGTTGAAATGAATTCAGCCAGTAGCACAGGTTATCTCACTCTTTCTAATAAAGGGTTAGTTATTCCTATTCATAAAGCACAATTTCAATCTAGCTCGTCGTTCAATAATCCCTCAAATACAGAATTCTATGCGGATTTATATGCCGATTTATCTCATACACCATTTATTGCATCAGAAAGAACAACCCATTATTCAAGGACTTTTCAGGATAGCACTTTCGTTCGTGTTCCTGTTCATAGGGATATCTTTATCGAAAAATCGGCTGAGGATAAGGCTAGGGAAGCAGCAAATTTTATCTTTTCGTTGCGGAAAAGAAGGTTTGAACTGATATCTGGAGATGCCGATTTTATTGCCGAAGGTAGTGCTGTGAAGGAAGTTTTCGATGAGATTTTGAGGCTTGAGCAAGAGTATTTATCGCTTTTTACTGGGAAGCATTTTGTAAAACAACAAGTTCATGAGGTCGATTTTTTACCCGTAAAACAGGATAATGGAGGCACAATCCTTTTCCGATTCTCACGTACAAAAGGTGTGCTTTCTGCTTCCGATTTAAGCGGTAGCCCTGTGCTTATAGAAGTGTCTTCAGATAGTAACTGGAAGAATATTGGTATCCTAAATAGTTTGTCGCTTGAGATTGATAAGCAAAAACGGGATGCTTTTTATTATCGCATGCCAGTACCTGCTAAAGTGAAGATTTCTGATTCGAAGGGGGAGTTGTACAGCAAAATAGCGAGTCTATATCAGTTTGGTCCTTTGGTAAGAATTCCTTCCGATTTCTACATGCAGAATGAAAATCTATTTTTTGATTTTAAGTAATAGAGAAGTATAATATAAGGAACAAATAAGGCTGGTTTAACTTCCAGCCTTATTGAGAAAAATTATATATGGTCTAATTTTTATTCGCTTATTTTTCCAATATATTTTTTCTGAAAATCTTCCCAACTTTCTGTTTTGTAATGATCTTCACCAAAAAACACCAAAATCGGCTCAATTTGGACAGGAGTAACATAACCAGGTACAGATGTTAGTAGTTGATTGTTCTCGTCCAGATAGGCAACAGATGGGTATGACATCTTACCCTGTAAAAGTGCCGCAGCTAGTTCGTGTGGGCTTCTTCTACCTTGACCTTTGTTGAAAATTGTTCCACTGAAAGAAATCGGTTCGCTCGATTCAGCATTAAACTTAACTGGGTAGTAGTGCTCATTTAAATAAGCTGCAATATCTGGATGACTAAATGTTTTTTGATCCATTACTTTGCACCAGCTGCACCAATCTGTGTAAACATCAATAAATATTTTTTTTGGAGTTTCACTATTGAGTCTAACAGCCTCTTCAAATGTATACCATTTCACATCCCCAACTTCCTTTTTTTGTGAATGGGCTGTGCAGCTAATAGTCAAAACGCTTAAAAACAATAATAAGTTCTTTTTCATGGTTGATTCGTTATGTTTGAGTGGCATGTAAATATGCAGATAATTACTTTCGTATTAAATACTAAATAATTAAACAAAGCTAAAAACAAATTGTTCTTTTCCAAGCATTATAAAACACTCTGTTTGTACATGTGCCATATTATCAGTAATATGGCATTGCTCTTTTCTATATATAGTTTGTCTCTGTGGATACTTTCAGCCTGGGAGAAACAATAGAATATCGAAAAAACTTGTACCTTTAACAACATTAAATTTCTAATAATAAAAAATATCTTAACTATGAGTAACTCAATTACAAACCTTGAGCCAAAAAATGTATGGAAGCATTTCCATAGTTTGACTCAAATTCCACGTCCTTCTAAGCACGAGGAGGCGGCCGTTGATTTTGTGAAAAATTTCGGGAAAACTCTAGGGCTTGAAACCATTGTTGATGAGGTTGGCAATGTTATAATTCGTAAACCAGCAACTGCTGGAATGGAGAATAGGAAAGGCATTATTCTTCAGGGACACCTTGATATGGTTCCGCAGAAGAATAGTGACAAAACACACGACTTTACTAAAGACCCTATTGAGGCCTATGTTGATGGGGAGTGGGTTACAGCAAATGGGACAACTCTGGGTGCCGATAACGGCATAGGTGTGGCTGCAGCAATGGCTGCTCTTGAGGATAAGTCGTTAGTCCATGGCCCAATTGAAGGGCTCTTTACTATCGATGAGGAAACAGGGATGACAGGCGCATTCAATCTTAAACCAGGTGTTTTAAAGGGAGATATTCTTATCAACTTAGATTCTGAAGACGAGGGAGAATTGTATGTAGGTTGTGCAGGCGGAGTGGATGCAAATATTCAGCTTAAGTATAAAGAGGAGGTTACACCCGAAAACTATCAGTTCTCAAAACTCTCATTAACAGGGTTAAAGGGAGGCCACTCAGGAATGGATATTAGTTCAGGAAGAGCCAACTCCATAAAGTTACTGTTCCGTTTCTTGCGCCATGCAGAGAAGGAGTTTGGCATTCGTATCTCAAGTATTGATGGCGGTAGTTTAAGGAATGCGATTCCTCGCGAAGCTTTTGTTGTACTTGGTGTACCTAAATCAAATTATTCAGCGCTAGAGCAGGCAGTCAACAATCAGGTTAAAGTTTATAAAGATGAATTTTCAGCCGTAGAGCCCGATTTAGATTTTCAGATTCAAAAGGTAGATGCACCCAAAAATGTTATAGATTCAAAGGCACAATGGAGTATAATTCGTGCAGTTTTCGGCTGCCCAAATGGAGTAATTAGAATGAGCGACTCAATGCCTGGTTTAGTTGAGACATCATCAAATTTAGCTCGAGTTTATTCTGAGAATGGATTTATCTATACCCAATGCTTATTGCGTAGTTCAGTGGATACCTCTAAAGAAGCCCTTGCAGAAAAAATTGCTTCAGTATTCGAAATGGCAGGTGCTGAAATTGAATTTACAGGTGCATACCCAGGCTGGAAACCAAACTTGAACTCATCAATACTTAAGGTTATGAGTGATGTTTATAATAAAAATTGGGGTAAAGTACCAGAGATCAAGGCAATTCATGCTGGTCTTGAATGTGGCATTTTAGGAGGAATCTATCCAAACCTTGAAATGATTTCGTTTGGACCTACTATTCGGTATCCACACTCGCCCGACGAGAAGGTAAAGATTGATACGGTTGATATGTTTTGGAGGTTTTTGGTTGAGGTTTTAAAGAATGCGCCTCAAAAGTAATTTCAAGTAACATCTAAAGTATCTGAGGGCGAAACTAAGGTTTCGTCCTTTGTATAATATAAGGTATGGTTTTCTATAGTAAATAAAAGTGGAATATTATTTTATTACTTTTCTTTGTACCTAAATATTTGATTATCAAATATGCCGCATTTATCTTAAAAAAACTTCTATAAATATTTGGTTATTTGGATTTGGAAGCGT
>CALGIR010000330.1 GCA_937915475.1 uncultured Bacteroidales bacterium | reverse complement strand
AAAACGACTGTTCACTTTGGTCGGAATAGGGTGTTCACTTTCATCGGAATAGTCAGTCATCGCGGATAAGTGAGTTGAGCCCATCGCGAAGCGACCAAATTGATTTTTTGAATATGCCCAAATCGCTGCGAAGCGAATGGATTTGTTGCAGATGATGATTCTGGGGGTTATACATTATCTCGCGCTCAATTATATCAATGGTTCCTTCAAGTGCATCGAGGGTGCTGTAGTAATGGTCAACAATACAATCGAGTAGGGCATAGGCTAGGTAGTCGGGTCCAAGTTTGCGTAGTCTTGTTCCCTCAAGTTCCAGCCTTTTAATTATGGGTTCAAATATGGGTTCGTTGCTTTCCTGAAACGAAAGCACAAAGTTTTTACCAAAACAATGCTTATTTGCTCATTATTTATGTTGATGTTATCGCCATTTACACTACCCGGAGTTAGCGACCTTAATACAATAAATATGAAATCGTTATATAGTTCTATTTTTGGGCGTTGATTTGTGCTAACAATATCCTCCTGAACAAGAGGGTGAAGGTTGAAATAGTTCCAGATGCTTTTTAGTTTGTCGATATCGTGCAAGCCCCTGACCTGTAGCCAGGTTTTTGATTTGCTTTTGAGGAAAGGACTTAATTTCTCAACCTCCTTTACTGGCAAAGAGGTAAAATGTTCCTCATCAAAATCGTGTACGGTGATCAGGATGTCATCCAAAACGCGTTCGCCGGTATGGATAAGTGTTCCAGGTGCATCACCAGGCTTTTTTCTTTTTGAAGTTTTGCGCTTATTAATACTCAGTAGACTATTAATTTTTTTAACAGATTTTTTTGCTACTTTTTTCATGTGTTTATAATTTGTTTTTTAATTGTACATGGAACTCGCAGTAATAATTATCCTTATGTGTGTTACCGTTGTTGATATGAACGTTACATCTCAAAAAGGGTTTTAAATAAAAAGAAAGTGGTCACATAAATGTAACCACTTTCTTTTATATAGATTTGATTATAGCAAAAAACGTTGAACTATTTCAGATTAGCATTAAGCATCCAAACCAGTTTTTCTTGTTCTGAAATGTAGCCAGTCATTAGGTCAATGGTACCTTCGTCTCCGTTTTCAGCGGCAAATTCAATTATTTCGCGCTCGTTTTTAAGTAGTTCCAGTAGTTCGTTAAGCGTTTCCTTAATGGTGCCTTCTGCGGTTGAAATATTTTCTTTCTCCTTAATGGTAGCCATTTTGATGTACTTAGAAAATGCATGAACTGGGGTGCCCCCAAGCATTAAAATCCTTTCGGCAACTTCATCGGCCATTTCGTTTAGGCTATCGTATAGCTCTTCAAATTTTTCGTGCAGCTGAAAGAATTGTTTTCCAACAATATTCCAATGATATCCTCTAACATTCATGTATGACAATTGAACGTTGCTTAGATAAACATTAAGTTTCTCATTCATTTTAGCTGAATAATCTTTGCTTATTCCTATTTGATTCATTTTTTTTGTTTTAAAGGTTAATAAATTGTATTAAATGTTACAGGTATTACTTCTTTTTAATGATTCTGCTAAGAACCTTCTCTTTAGCCAGTTTTTTGGTACAGAAGAACCAATCGTAGCAGTGCTGGTCTTCATCCTTACTCTCCATGCGTTCCTGTGCCGCACCGCAAGAGCCTGCTGTTGGAACAATTACATCGTCGCCTGGTTGCCAATCGGCTGGAGTAGCAATACCAAATTCGTCAGCGGCTTGAAGAGCAATAACAACGCGGTATAGCTCGTCGAAGTTACGACCTAAACTCAATGGATAGTATAGTATAGTACGTACAATTCCTTTTGGGTCAATAACAAAAACTGCCCTAACTGCCTGCGTATCACTCTGGCCAGGCATTATCATTCCGTATTTATTTGCAACATTCATTGAAATGTCTTCAATAAGAGGGAAGGTAATCTCCATGTTCTTCATGCCCTTATACTCAATTTTCTCCTTAATGGTGCGTAACCAGGCAATGTGACTGTATAGTCCATCAACAGATAGACCAACCAGCTTACAGTTTGCATCGTTGAAATCTTTTTCCAACTTGGCAAAGGTCATAAACTCCGATGTACACACAGGAGTAAAGTCGGCAGGGTGGCTAAAAAGGATTACCCAACTGCCTTTATAGTCGCTGGGGAAATTAATGTCGCCTTGAGTGGTTTTGGCTTTAAATTCAGGTGCTTTTTCGCCAATACGTGGCATGGCAAATGTTTGTTCTTGCTTTAATTCTTCCATTTTTCTGTTAATTTAAGTTGTTTGTAATTAAATTGATATTTGGTTATAAATCTTAGTGAAATATTTATGCCTCAGTTATTAATGGTGGCATAAGGTTTTATCTTTATTTATTTTGAGTATTATCAAACGTCCCAGTTATTTGTAACTTAATATCTTGAATAGTGAAGTTTGGAATTTTCTTTTTGGCAAAATAATTACTGAGCATTGCATTTATTTCATCATCATAAAAATCTTCAATTCTATCAGAATCTGCACAGTATAAATGGTGATGATTTGGGGCCGCAATCTCATAGCGCATAACATCCTTATCGGTTTTAACCTTTTTAATTAATTTTTTCTCTGTAAATGTTTCCAAGGTTTTATAAACGGTACCTATTGCAATGTTTGGATGGTTCTTTCTGATGAAGTCAATAATATTTTCCGCAGTGGGATGCCCATTGATTGCTTTTAAAGCATCGAGCACAGCAATGCGCTGGGGAGTTATTTTAAGTCCATGTTTTATCAAATCATCAGTTTTCATACTCAACAACTATTTAAACCTTTATAGTATTCATTCTTATATAAGAACAAGTAAATATACAAAATGTTCAATATGATGTCAAGTATTTAACCGTTAAATTTTGTCAAAAATTTAATTTTGATGTAGAATTACGAAAACATTCCCTTTTGTGAGCAGCAAAATTCTGGTTGATATGATATAGAAGGAGCTCTTCCTAGTGGTTTGACAACCATAAAGGTTAAGCAACCATAGTAGGGAAAATTTGAAATGTAGATTGAGGCAGTTAAATTATAGGAAGGTAAGGCTAACGTCTTTTAGAAATTTATCCTCAAGAATTTGGGCCATTCTTCTGATCACTGTTCGCCTAATCTCTAGTTCAACGGGGAGGTTTGGGTCCTGATGAGCGATGTTAATGCCAGTTCCTACAATAAAGTGAATATGGTCGCTTTCAAGGATTAGCTTTACAATTAGGTCAGCGGGCCCGTTGTTTAGGGTTGAGT
>CALGIR010000329.1 GCA_937915475.1 uncultured Bacteroidales bacterium | reverse complement strand
TTTTGTACATACCAAAGGCTAAGTAGGCTATCGAGGTTGTTACCGTAGTTGGAAATAATCCCCATGCCCTCAAGCATTGAGTCGCGAAGAACAGGAACAGTATCGTTGGGGCTGCTGGCATAAACACCATTAGCCATTAGTGCAAAAAGGGGCAACAATAGTAATATTTTCTTCATAGTTTCAATCTACTTTAAGTTACACTGTAATCTTAAACCAACGGTTGGTTGAAATGTTGAATTGGGACTAAACGAAAATGCATTGCCATCGAACATTGGTTCAACCTTTAGCGCCAAATTATCGCTAATGTCCCAATCAAAGAAATGGGCGTCAACATTAGCATCAATAATGTTTAATACGTAAAACCCTGCGAGAATCATAATAGAGAGATCTCTATTCCTCCTGTAACCATCGCGAAGAAAAAGCAGCTCATTTTTATCCCTCTTCCCCCCATACTCATCATTGGGGTGATTTTTATACGCATTTCCAAACTTTTTATAGCCTCTCTGATTAAAATCTACTACATAGCAAAGCGTTGCTATACCTCCCATTACAATAGGAACCTTCCATAATTTCTGGTTATACACCTGCCCTAGTCCTGGCACTATTGTGGAGAGTACTGTTGCAGTAGTGGGTGAATGATCGCCCCTTGAATTAACTATTAGCGCATCGGCAACACTAGCAACATAGAATAGTGCAGCATTGGCATAAAAAAAATTGCGCTGCATTCGATAGTTTGTCCACTTTTCTTCAAACCTTGGTTTTTCATCTGCTCCATAGAATAAAGGGTCGTACTGGCTTCGAGTTTTATGGTATTTATCGTTGGCTTGTAAACCTAAATAAAGCATAGATCCCATTCCTGCATAAAAGAAGGGTGCTTTCCAGTATTGTTTGTTGATAATCTGACCCGAGCCTGGCAATAGCTGCGCAGCAAGCCAAACCTGACGGGTTGAAAGCGAATCGAGATTTATCCGATTAGCAAAACTTCCTGTTGCTACAAACAAAGATAAAAGTAGGGCAATCAAAAACTGATGCCCTTTGCCTCTACTACTTGCTGTATTGCTGTTTTGATATTGCAAAGTAAAAAACTTGTCTTGAAGAAAAACGAAGAGTATTACTAAAAATTATTCGACAAAGCGATTCATTCTCTCCATTAACTCCTCTAATTCGCCTTGTGTACGATACGAAATTACAATTTTTCCACTTCCGCCTTTCCCTTGCTTAACCTGAACGCCCCAGCCAAAAATCTCCTGCAGCTTATTCTCAAGTCTATTTGGTTCCTCGGACACCTCTAGCTTCTTCTCTGCCACCTCATCGGTGCCATCTGTGGCTTTAGGCTGCTGACCCAATTTACGCACAAGTTCTTCGATTTTTCGAACAGAAAGAGCCTGCTCCAAAATCTTATTATAAGCAGTAAGTTGGAGTTCAGCACTCTCGAGAGGCAAGATTGCCCTTGCGTGCCCCATTGTTAATTTACGCTCACGAATTCCAAGTTGTATTTCCGCTGGGAGTTTTAACAACCTCAAGTAGTTGGTAACGGTTGCCCTTTTTTTTCCAACCCTTTCCGATAGGGTATCGTGTGTAAGACTACACTCGTCAATCAATCTTTGGTAACTGATGGCCACTTCAATTGCATCTAAGTCTTCACGTTGAATATTCTCAACCAAAGCCATCTCAAGCATACCCTGATCGTCGGCTGTGCGAATATACGCAGGCACTTTATTTAGCCCTGCCAACTTTGCTGCGCGCAACCTGCGCTCACCAGCAATAAGTTGATACTCTCCATCTATGCTCCTAACGGTAAGCGGTTGAATTATCCCTAACTCTTTTATTGAATCGGAGAGTTCTTGCAATGCTTCCTTATCGAAACTTGTACGAGGTTGAAAGGGGTTGGCCTTAATTTTATTAATATCTATTTCTTTCACCAGTTCAACTGGCGATCGCTCCAATCTGTCTTCATCCCTTTGCTGCATAGTATCAGCATCATCAATCAATGCGCCCAATCCGCGACCCAGTGCCATTTTCTTTGCCATTCCTCTTATATCTAGACGTTACAATTAAAATCTTATTTACTACTCTTCCTTATTCGCTTCGGCAGTCTCTGTCATGTTATTTCTTTGAAGCATTTCGCGGGCTAGGTTAAGGTAATTCGCCGATCCAGTAGAAGCGGCATCGTAAAGAATAACAGGCTTACCATAGCTTGGTGCTTCGCTTAGCTTAATGTTACGCTGAATAATTGTATCGAAAACCATTTGCTGAAAGTGCTTCCTAACTTCATCAACAACCTGATTTGAAAGCCTTAAACGCGCATCGTACATAGTAAGCAAAAACCCTTCAATTTCAAGTTCAGGATTTAAACGAGTTTGAATTATCTTAATGGTGTTAAGCAATTTACCAAGCCCCTCGAGTGCAAAATACTCACATTGCACAGGGATAATTACAGAATCGGCAGCAGAAAGTGCATTTACTGTAATTAAACCCAATGATGGTGAGCAGTCAATTAGTACGAAATCGTACTGATCCTTCACCTTATCGATAACAGATTTTAACATTTTCTCGCGATTGGGCATATTAAGCATTTCAATCTCTGCACCAACCAAATCAATATGCGAAGGGATTAGATGTAGTCCTTCAATCTCACTTTTAAGTATAATATCCTGTGGATTAACCTCTTCAATGAGGCACTCATAAATACTTGTCTTAATATTCCGTAAATCGAAACCTGTTCCCGATGTTGCATTAGCCTGTGGATCAGCATCAATAAGTAAGATTTTTTTTTCGAGCACAGCCAAACTGGCGGCTAAATTTATTGCAGTTGTGGTTTTGCCAACTCCACCTTTTTGATTTGCTAAAGCTACTACTTTTCCCATATCTTAAAAAGATTAATGAATTCTGAATATTAGGTCACAAAGGTACTGGTTGTACAAAAGGATGCTTATTTTTAGTGGCCTCTAATATAAACATTCGCCCAAAACTTACCAACATTATATTAACAATCGAAGGCTAAATGCCCCACAAAAATAGCAAAACTTTTCTACTTTTCCTGATTCAAAATTAGGCTTCTTTTATAATCCCCAATAATTGCATACTTTTGCAAAAATATTTTTTTGTGGAAAACACTGAATATTGGTATGCCGTAGTCAACCCAGAGGCGGGCAGCGGAAGAGGGTTAAGGGATTGGCCCAAAATTAAAGTTTTGCTCAATGAATTGGACATAAACTTCAAGCATAGCACTACCCAACGAAAATACCATGCCATTGAACTTACCGTAAACGCAGTGCGGAATGGGTTCAGAAAGATTATGGTAGTTGGCGGCGATGGGACGCTTAACGAGGTAGTAAATGGAATTTTTATCCAAAATATTTGCAACCCGAACGATATCACAATTGGTGTAATTGGCGTTGGCACAGGGAACGATTGGCAACGCACCTACAATCTCCCGAACAACTACAAGGGGAAAATACTTGCAATTAAAGAAGGACGAACCATACTCCAGGATGTTGGTGAAGTTCGTTTTTTTGAAGCCCGAATTCAGCAGTCGCGCTACTTTGCCAATGCAGCTGGAGTAGGTTTTGATGCCAAGGTTGCGTTGGCTACAAACAGGCTAAAGGAGGACGGACGAAAGGGGAAGATGCTGTACCTTTTTAGCCTCCTAAAAACCCTTTACCACTACCGCACAACCACGACAAAAATCACCATTGATAACCACAAACTAGATGGCAAAATATTTAGCGCAACCCTAGGTATTGGAAAATACAATGGCGGAGGTATGCTTCAGGTACCGAATGCTTTACCCGATGATGGGCTTTTCGACATCACAGTAATCCAAAAAATTAGAAAATGTAATGTGGTACGCAATATTTTTAGGCTATACAATGGAACCATTTTAAACCATCCAAAAGTATTGGGCTACCAGGGCAAAAGTATCGCTATTTCATCTAAACCGCCCTTAAGTCTTGAGGTTGATGGCGAATCCCTAGGCACATCACCTTTCACATTCTCCATAGTCCCCCGAAGCATCAGGGTAATTGTAGGGGCAGACTTCTCTTCCATCAATAATCCTATAACAACCCTCTACAACTAGTTCTTACATCGGATCAACATCGGGCAAAACAATTAAACCCCGAAAGGGTTTGTACTCCATCGTTAACCTTATCTGATCGTTGATTAGAACCTTGGCCTTAGCCAAATTGACGTTGCGCTCTAGCTTGATAAGTATATCCTTAATGTAAAAATTTTGCACCCTGCTCACAATAGGCTCTTCGGGGCCAAGCACTCTGTTCCTGAATATCGATCGAAGGTTTCGACCCAGCTGCTCTGAAGCAATTTCTAGTACCTTAGCATCACGATGCTTAAGCGATAGTTTTATCAGCCTATAGAAAGGGGGATAATGGTACTCTTTTCGTTCGGCCAGCTGAGACTTAAAATGACCTTCGAAATCGTTGTTTACCACTTGCTTAACAACTGGGTGCTCTGGGTTAGAGGTTTGTATAAGCACTTCGCCCTGCTCTCCCTTACGACCAGCCCTTCCGCTTACCTGCGCCATTAGCTGAAAGCTACGCTCGAAAGCCCGAAAATCGGGAAAATTAAGCATATTATCGGCATTAAGGATACCAACTAATCTAACCTTATCAAAATCTAATCCTTTGGTTATCATTTGTGTACCTACCAGTACATCAACCTCGCCCTGCTCAAAGTTGGCAATAATACGCTCGTAGGAATTCCTCGATCGGGTAGTATCCATATCCATGCGGGCAATCCTTGCATGTGGAAAGAAAATGGCCAACTCATCCTCAACCTTCTCGGTGCCAAAGCCCTTGGTTGATAAGCGATGGCTACCACACGCCAAGCAAGAAGCTAAAACCTGAATTGCATATCCACAGTAATGGCACACCAGCTGATTGCTCTGCTTGTGCAGTGTAAGGCTTACCGCGCAATGCTCGCATTGTGGAACCCATGCACATTCGTCGCACTCAATAAACGGCGAGTAACCTCTTCGGTTCTGGAATAAAATTACTTGATTACCACCCTCCAAAGCCCTGCCGATTGACTCAAGCAAAGTTTCAGAAAAGATAGACTTCATCTGCTTACGCTTGCGAGCTCTCAGGGTATCAACAACCTCAACCCGAGGAAGGCTGATATCTAAATAGCGTTTTGTGAGCTGGGCAAAACCATATTTGCCAGTTTGAGCGTTGTAGTACGATTCAACGGAGGGTGTTGCAGTTCCCAGCAACACTTTTGCTTCGCACATACCTGCCAGTACAATGGCCGAATCGCGAGCATGATAACGGGGCGCAGGAGAAAACTGCTTAAAAGTGTTCTCATGCTCCTCGTCGACTATAACCAGACCCAAACGCTTAAAGGGTAAAAATATGGACGAGCGAACCCCAAGAATTACATCATATGCTGGCTTTGATTTATCCACACCATCGTTTAGCAAACTTTGGTAAACCTCAACCCTTTGATTATCGCTAAACTTGCTGTGGTAAACACCCACCCTGTTGCCAAAGTATTGCTTTAGGCGATTGATAATTTGGGCTGTAAGAGCAATCTCCGGCAGGAGATAAAGCACCTGTTTGCCCTTTTTAATCTGCTCCTGAATCAGGCTTATGTATATCTCTGTTTTCCCGCTCGAGGTTACCCCATGCAGCAGAACAACATTCTTTTCGTTAAACTCCTCGTGAATTCTATTAACTACATGCTGCTGATCAATTGTTAGAACTAAATTGCTCGTAGTTTCGCCTGCGTCAATATCCAAACGGGAGACTTCCCTACTCTCAATTTCAAAAATATTTTTATCAACAAGGGCTTTAAAAGCTGCTGGCGAGGCATCAGCCTTTTCCGTCAAAACTTTTTTAGCTATCCAACCTGTAAATGTTTGTTTGCCTGGTGCCGTAAGCGCCAAAAAGGCCATTAGGTACTTTTGCTGAGCGGGAGCCCTTGATAGCTCCTCAAAAAGTTTGTTCACATCATCATCAACCTTTAAGCGCGAGTGCAAGCGGACAAACACCTCGTACTTTGGCTTAAAGGCCGACTGAATGTTCTCATGAACTGATAGCACCCGCCTATCGAGAAGACCCTTGATTACCCCAATGGGGTTTTTAAAATCGACTTTAGAAACAAGCTGCTGAATTGAAATGCTTTTCTTCTCATCCAAGGCAGACATTATAGCCATCTCGGCATCGTTTAAAAACGGAGCTAAAGCATACTCCTGCCCCAGTGCAATCTGGGTTTCACTCTCCATTTTTAGCCCAGAGGGAAGGCTGGCTTTCATCACCTCACCAAGGGAACACATGTAGTAGCTGGCCATCCACTCCCAAAGCCCAAACTGCACATCAGACACAATGGGCACTGTATCAATTACCTGAAGAATATCCTTGGTTTGGTATGCCTCGGGGGCATTGCTATGCACCCTATAAACTATGGCCGAGTAGAGCTTCTTTTTGCCAAACTGAACAACCACCCTAATGCCTGGCTTTACCCCTAATTCCAAATTGTTTGGAACTGAATAGGTGTAAAGTTTTGGCAAAGCCAACGGAAGAATTACCTCTACAAATTGTGGTTTGGGCATAGTAGCTAAATGGTTTTTTGCAGCAAGCTAAGGTAGTAAAGATTAAAAAAGCGGCAAGGTTACCTTGGGGCATAAAACTAAAACTTTATGGCAAAAAAGAAAGGGTAGTACCATAGAAATCTAATATATCTACAGTACTATCCCTAAAACTTAGCTGCAAAAAACTATTTTACAACTACCCTGTGCTGCTCCACATGGTTACCTTTTTGAG
>CALGIR010000328.1 GCA_937915475.1 uncultured Bacteroidales bacterium | reverse complement strand
CAGTATTCCGGCCAAGCAGGCTAGTGGAATTTGTATTGCCCATTTGCCAAAGAATAGCATTATTAAAAGCAGGGTAATGGCGTGTACAATGCCAGCTACTGGAGTTCTACCTCCATTTTTTACGTTGGTAGCGGTTCGAGCAATTGCCCCAGTGGCTGGTATCCCGCCAAATAATGCCGATGCCATATTTGCCACCCCTTGACCAATGAGCTCGGTATTAGAACGATGGTTGCCGCTTATCATACCATCGGCTACGACTGCCGAGAGTAGCGATTCAATGGCCCCCAACAGGGCAATGGTAAAGGCTGGGGCTAAGTATTGCGAGATGCTCCCTAAATCGATATTGGGAAAGCTAAGGCTAACTGTAGTTGGAAGTTCCCCATAGACTGAGCCAATGGTGTTTACCGGTAGCTTAAATATCATGGCTAAAACCGTCATCAGTATAATTGCAATAAACGATCCCGGTATCTTTTTTATGATGCGTTTTGTGTATATTGATATAAGAACTGTACCCACCGAAATGGCAACGGCATATGCATTAAAGCTGCTTAATCCGCTAAAGTATGCGCCCCATTTTTCAATAAAACCGGCGGGAACCTCAGCAATGTTTAGCCCAAAAAATTCTTTAATTTGGGTTGAAAAAATAATCACAGCTATACCGCTAGTAAATCCAACCACTAGAGGATGAGGAATAAATTTAATAATAGTACCCAGGCGAAGCAAACCGAATGCAACAAGGAGTATGCCTGCTAAAAAGGTCGATATTATTAGTCCCTCAATGCCATGCTGTTGAACAACGCCAAATACAATAACCACAAATGCTCCAGTTGGACCCCCTATTTGTACCCGGCTACCTCCTAAAACAGAGACTAAAAATCCAGCTACAATGGCTGTTATTAGCCCTCGTTCGGGCGATACCCCCGATGCTATAGCAAACGCAATGGCCAATGGCAGAGCAACAATGCCAACGATTATTCCAGCAAGCATATCGCTTTGAAGCTGATTTTTGGTGTATCCCCCGCGAAACAGGGAAAAGAATTTTGGTTTAAAAAATGATTCCATGAAATATGTTGATTTTAAGTTTTATGATTATCTGCTTTTCATTTTGATGTATGCAAGAGAAAGCATCTTTTATCGTTTCTATGAGCAGTTTTGAGAAATAGGAACTAAGGAGTAATTTATCTTAAATAGTTAGATATAGGTTACTTTACCTTAATAAAAAATACTGGAATCGGAATTAGGAAGAGTCGTTGTTGATATCAAAATTGATAATCATATATGTTTATTTAAGTTTTATGAGTTTTCGGCGCTTTATTAGATATGCCACTAGTGTAATTGGAGCCAATACAAAAAGTGAGAATATCCAAAACCATTTATCGCGAATATCGTTAAGATGCATATCGTTTGCAAAAACAAGGACTATAATAAAACTAAGAGTCGAATACACGATAATGCACAAATTAAAATCAATGCTAATATTTATTGTGTTTTTAATAACAATAAAGCATGCAAGTATAAGTTGTGCCAATGCAATGAACCATGCGGTTTTTAAACCCATTTTTAGATTATTGTCAGCCATATTACCAAGTAATTAAGCGTTAAGAAAGTTTGCTGTAGGAGTTTACAAAATTAGCCAATATTCAGTGTCGAGCAAATATTTTGCAAAGCTAAATATTTAGTAGATTTGTAAAAAATATAGGTTTATGCTATAAAAGGATGATTGAGCCAAGGCATAGTAAAGTCAATAAATGGTTGTTAAATAGCTACATTAACCATATCCTAAAATCAGATTTTAGTGAAGTAAGAATAACAGGTAATGTTAAGTCTGATGATAGACCTATGCTTTTGATTCCAAATCATTTTAGCTGGTGGGATGGCTTCTTTATGTGGTACCTTAACCAAAAGGTTTTCAAAAAACAGTTTCACATCATGATGCTTGAATCAGAACTAAGAAAGCACATGTTTTTCGCAAAGGTTGGGGCTTTTTCAATCAGTCCTAATACTCGAAGTATTTTGCAAAGCATTAACTTCTGCCAGCAGATTCTTAATCAATCAAACAATATGCTTGTGATGTATCCACAGGGCGAGTTACAGAGTCAGCATCACAGTGGTGTTGTGTTTCGTAGAGGAATTGAAAGAATACTTACAAGAGCACCAAATGTACAAATAGTATTTGCCGCTTGTTTAACAGATTATTTCACCCAAAGGCATCCTTATTTAACCATTGCGTTGGGGGAGTACAATGGGGGTGTCGATATTCGCAGCATTGAGAAGGCATACAATAACCACCTGTTTGAAAGCAAGTTGAATCAGAATAAACTCTATCCTCGATGACTGTACTATTCTATATCTCATTGTTTATTGTAGGCTTTGGTGTGCTTAGATTTTTAATAGCCTTGCTTAATTTTCTAACCCGTCCAATTCTTCCCTTCGGAAAACCTGTTGATTCTCCAAAGGTTTCAGTTCTAATCCCTGCAAGGAACGAGGAAATTAATATTAGCAAATTGCTTGATATGGTTGTAAACCAGTCGTATGATAACATTGAGGTGATTGTGTACGACGACCAATCGGATGATAGAACTGCAGCCATTGTTGAGGAGTTCAAATTCACTGACGATAGGGTGTCACTAATAAGCGGAGATGGTTTACCCACGGGATGGATGGGTAAAAACCATGCCTGCCATCGGTTAGCCCAAAGTGCAAAGGGGCATTATCTCCTTTTTCTTGATGCTGATGTTAAGGTATCACCCAGTTTTGTGGAGAATGCCGTTGCTTACGCTCAGCGCAAAAAGTTAGTGTTGCTTAGTATGTTCCCACGACAAGAACTGCAAACCATGGGAGAGAGGCTTGTTGTTCCCAATATGAACTGGATTTTGTTAAGCCTACTATTTCTTCGTTTGGTTCGGTTTAGCAAGCGCCCCTCATTGGCAGCAGCCAATGGCCAAATGATGATGTTTGATGCCAAAGTTTACCATGAGAATCTGTGGCACCAACTTGTAAAGTCATCACCTGTTGAAGATATTGCTTTAAGTCGATTGATAAAGCGTAAAAGGTTACCAATGACCACACTCTTAGGAACCAACGATGTGTCCTGCAGAATGTATGGTTCATATAAAGAGGCAATTAATGGTTTTAGTAAAAATGTAACCGCATTTTTTGGGGGTAGCATAATAGTAACCCTTCTGTTTGCAATTGTAGGAATCATAGGACCTTTTTTAGTCTTTGTTAGTTTGCCCTCTCCACTCATTCTTCTTTATTTATTCTGTCTATTCTCAGCCCGGATGCTAATTGCAAGGCTTTCTGAACAATCAGTGGTTGCAAATATTTTATTATGGCCGCTCCAACATGTGGCATTTTTACATCTAGTTTATAGCGCTTTAGTTTTTAAAAGATGTAAAAGTGCAGAATGGAAAGGTCGTAAAATTTTAAACTAGCCAGCTATATATTATGCGTATTATTAGAACCTTGTTTCTTTCTTTAGCCATGTTTTTTGTTGCTTCTAGCGCTATGGCTAACAAAGTGATTGCAAAGTATGATACTTTACTTTATGAGAGCTATAAATCGGGCAATATGGAAGTTTGGGTTAGTGTAATAGATTTATTACGAAAGGATTACAGGGAAAGTAACGATAATGAAACTCTCTTAGGTATAATTCAGGCTCAGTATGGCTATATAGGTTACTTACTGGGGATTAAGGATAAGAAAAAGGCACGTATTTACCTCAGCCAAGCAGAGATAAATGCTGATAACTTGATAGCTATGGAACCTAATAACGCTGATGTTTTGGCTCTGAGTGCTGCATTAATGGCCTATCAAATTGCTTTAAGTCCTTTAAAAGCACCATTTATTGGGCCTAAAAGTATGACAGCCATAAACCAATCGTTGGAGTTGAACCCTAACTCGGCGCAGGCACTATTAGAGAAGGCCAACTCTGCCCACTATGCGCCATCCATGTTTGGTGGTAACCCTGTTGAGGCCGTAAAATATTACACCAAATGTATTGCTGCATTGGAGCAACAAAATGGTGGAGCCGAACCAGAAATTTGGATATACTTAAATGCCTATGCCCAATTGGCATTGGCACAGGAAAAAGCAGAGCAGACACAGAATGCCATGCGTACTTACCTACATATTCTGAAAATTGCACCAGATTTTAAATGGGTTGCCAGTGAGTTGTACCCTCAGTTTAAAAGGCGGAACAACTTGTAATCCGTGCCCATTGTTCAATATTGTTAATCAACAATTTCAGCCGGATATCCAATCCCCTTGAGGGTATTTAGGATTAAGTTTTTTATTGATGCACCACCGTTATACGATACTATGGCTGTTCTTGACTCAATGTCGGTTTTAACTTCAACAATTCCACCAACCTTTGTTAAGTGATTTTCAATTGTTGATGTGCAGCCCATGCACTTCATACTGGGAATGTTTAGCTTTAGTGTTTCCATAATTTATAATTCATTTAAAAAATTATAAACATCCGTTCAACGTGTTTTGTTTTAATTCCTAAATTAAAGTTCAATCTTTTTAACGTGATAATAACATGCCTAAATTCTAGGAATTAATAAAGAAGTTACCTACAGTTAATTGATATTGCTTGGGTACAATTTATTTAAGAGATGAGATAACTCGTTCGAGTTTTTCCTTTACCTCATTAGCAATTTTAGTTATGTTTTCGTTCTTAACTGCAAGCATTGATGCTACAGGATTAATTGCAGCTATTTCAGTCTTGTTTTTACTTACCTCCTGAACAATAACGTTACAGGGTAGCATTGTGCCAATCTTATCTTCGTGCTGTAATGCTCTGTGTGCTATGGCAGGGTTACAGGCTCCAAGTATTTTGTACTTCTTAAAATCAATATTAAGTTTCTCCTTAAATACTTGCTGGGGATTAATCTCTGTAAGTATCCCAAATCCTTCAACCTTCAATGCTTCAATAACAAGTTCTGTTGCCTTGTCAAATTCTGCTTCAATTGTTTTACTAAAATAGTAGCTCATAATATTATTGTTTTTTTGTTAATAAATTAATCTATCATATAAACAGCATGCCGGTAGCGATTTGTACACACTACCTGGTGCTTTAAACTTCTCTGTGTCGTGACCTGCTTTTGCAACAGCCCATTTAAAATCTCATCGGAATTGGGTTTTTGCGAATCCCTTCAAGTAGAGGGTTGGTATTTAGTAAATTTTGTAAAGTAACTTTATGGAATTTCATCGATACCAATCTCAAGAAGCGATTCCGATGAGATTTAAGCCTATCTTTTACTAATATATTTAGAGGAAATTGTGAGGTGCTGCTTAGGAAAACAATCTAATCTGTTCTATGTTCATACGGCTGAGCTTTACAATAACAAGAATTTTAAACCATTTTTACTATATCTGATGAAGCGGAGGGAAATACAAGCGGAATTGTTTTTAAATCTTTAGCTTTCATCCCAGCCTGCATGGCCACTGCAAAAACATTGATGGTCTCTTCTGCATTTGGTCCAATGATGTGAGCACCCAAAATAAGATTACTACTATTATCAATAATCACTTTATAAGCATAAGTCTTTTCGCCCAAATGTCTCGCAGCAAACCAATTAGGAACTGATGCGTAATTTACTTTAATGCTCAATTCCTTTTCTTTAGCTTGCTCTTCCGTCATGCCTACCATTGCTAAAGCGGGTAAAGTATAAACTACTGTTGGGCGAACACCGTAATCTGGCTTTTTCTTATTCCCATTCAATATATTTGCAGCTACAATATGCCCCTCCATTGTTGCAAAAGGTGTAAGAGGCAATCCATCTGTGGCAGTATTGTCCCCAGCAGCATATATATTTGGGTTGGTTGTGTTTTGCATATAGTCGTTTACCTCGATTCCTTTATCCGAATAACTCACATTGGCCTTGTCCAAATCAAGACTGAAAATGGCAGGCACCCTACCCGACGTGTTAAATACAACATCTGCTTTAAATTCTTTCTTCTTGCCGTCGTTGTCTCCAACTACTATTAAGCTGTTTCCATCTTTCTTTACTTCTGCTACTTTGGTATTCATCACCAATTCGATGTGTAAATCCTTTGTGGCATCAACCAGATGATTAACGATATCCTTATCGAAATGTGGCAATGAAGTTGACTCCATATCCATGATAGTGACTTTAGCGCCACTGCGAGCAGCTATGTGTGCAAACTCGAAAGCAATGTATCCTCCACCAATAAAAAGTATAGACTTAGGGAGTTCTTTCAATTCGAAGAAATCATCGCTTGACAATGTGTACTCTGCTCCAGGAATGCTTAGTTCTCGATGTGTAGCACCTGTAGCAATAGCTATCTTTTTTGCCTCAATTATGACATCGCCAATTTTCAATTGATTCTTGCCAATGAATTTCGCATCGCCATGAAAAGTAGTTATTCCATTCCTTTTAAAGTTTTCCTCTTTATTTTCGGGCATAGGGTCGGTGAAAGAGTTTTTGAATTCTATAAGTTCTTTCCACTTTATTGAAGGTGCTTTGTCAATTCCTTTCCCTTCAAGATTTCTTGAAGACTCTACAGCCTCAGTTGCCCCTACTAATATTTTTTTTGGAATACAGCCATGCAAACCGCATGTACCACCATAGTTACGATTGTCAATAATAGCGGTTTTAAGACCATCTTCAGCACATTTATTGGCTATGATTGTTCCGGCTACTCCTGTTCCTATAATGAAAACATCAAATTTATTCATGATAATACTTTTAATTTAATTCTGGTCTAGCCCCCTATTAATCGGACAATTGTTACAGATGGTTATACAAACTTA
>CALGIR010000327.1 GCA_937915475.1 uncultured Bacteroidales bacterium | reverse complement strand
ATTACAGGCTTGCAGAATTATTAATCAATATCCTGAGTAGTTACGAAAGCTTTGATTCCATGCTATCCATCAAAAACTTTTCCAAATCATTATAGTATTGCTACTGGCTTGTACCCAGATAATCACGGGATAGTTTGCAATAGATTTTTTGATAAAGAGCTAGGTTATTACTCCATTGGGGATAGAAATGCGGTGGAGAACCCAGCGTTTTATGGTGGAGAACCCATATGGTTAACTGCCGAAAGGCAGGGGTTAAAGGCTGCTACTTTTTTTTGGGTTGGATCCGAGGCTCCAATTGGGGGAAGCTATCCTTCGCACTGGAAGCCTTACGATCAGAAAATATCATTTGAGAGCCGAATTGACACAGTGATTGGCTGGCTATCGCTACCCGAGGCCGAACGTCCAAGATTTATTGCTTGGTACTACCACGAACCCGATTGGACAGCTCATCGCGATGGAGCAACGGGAACAAAAACACTTGCTTTGGTTGAGCAGCTTGACAGCCTTTTGGGCGTTTTTGTTGAAAAGTTAAACGAACTCCCACATGCCGATAAAGTAAATTTTATTGTTGTTTCCGATCATGGAATGGCCGACATCTCACCTCAAAAGTATATTAATCTATCGGAGTACATTGAGAGGGATTGGTTCGATTATGTTACAGGCGGAAATCCAGTGTATAGTCTACAACCCAAGGAAGAGCATAAGGGAAAAGCTCTTGAAGCACTACAATCAATTGAAAACCTAAAGGTTTGGGAACGGAACGAGATCCCCGAACGATTACACTATGGCTCAAATCCGCGCATTCAGGATATTGTAATTGAGGCTGAGGCTGGATATAGTATAGGCTTTTCCTCTAATTCAGATCGCTACACCGGTGCTACCCATGGATACGATAATGCAAATACTGAAATGCATGGTATCTTTTATGCTAAAGGGCCAGCATTTAAAAAAGGATATGAGCAAAATGCTTTCATAAATGTAAATGTTTATGGAATTATTGCGCATATACTTGGATTGCAGCCTGCAGAAACCGACGGCAATTGGGAAGATGTGAAAGGTATGCTTAACGACTAGGGCTATACTGGTATTGGCTAATCTTTAATCCGCAGATCAACACTACGCTTAGCTATGTAATAGCAGGGTTCGCTACAATTTTCGGTGTCGCGCCTTGTTTTAAGTTTGGCCTTATTAACAACATGGTACGATCGGCCATCCTTCATGTACTTAGCCTCAATTACGTATTCTTTATTGGTCATAATTTTCAATAGAAAGGTTGAATTTTGTACTTTTTTGCTGTAAATCAGGTTCGCTTCATCAAATTCATCTTCGTAAAGTATAATCGTAACCTCAGGGTTCTCATCGTTTATTGTTAACTTAAGTTCAATATGACCATCTTTGGGTTTGACGGGGTAGCACTCAGCGCAATTAACGGGCGATATATCAATTGAATCGCAGCTAATGCCAAGCGCAAAAACTACAATTGCAATTAGCATTATAGTTCTAGTAAATACTGGTTTAACTTTTTTCATAGGTGCATTGTATTATAACCATTCTATCTTCTTCAGGCTAATCTTAGGCTTTGTTAAATCGAAGGTGTAACCACATTTAACCTCAACAAAAATGGGTTGCTTTTTTGTGTGAATCATTTTGTTGTAGTATCCATTAACCGATAGGGTAAAACCATTTTTCAGATAGTATAACTCCAATAAAGGCGATGCTTTGAGCCGGTTATTTGCTTTAAAAGAGTCGCTGTCTATGCTGTAGTTACCCCACGAAAAAAGCCCCATCAGCCCAGCAGAGAGACCATATGACGATCCGTTATTGCCATAAAGTTCTACTACATCAATTGCGGTATAGAGTGATGCATAGTTACGCTGCTCAAAAAATTGGTAAACAATATACTCAGTATCAATATTAATTGCTTTATAGTAAGGTCTAAAGCCAACTGTACTCCCAAACCGAAGTCCTGCGGTTGACAGTTTTAAACCTGTATTGACAAGTAAGTAGAAATCATTCCCATTTAGGGTTAATCCGGTTGATATGGTAACGGCGTTTATATAGGGCTTTTTATTCAGTGGACTGCCTAGTTTCTGAAGAATGGATGAGAACTGGGCGTATCCATTTCGATGGGCTAAATCTGCATAGCTATACTCTGATGAGTATTCTTTTTTTGCTGCACCTTCCAGCATTAGTACCCCAATTGCTTCGGTTGCTTTGTTTTGCATGGCTATTGCTAGCGCTGTGTTTCCAGAGAGGTTTTGCTCAAATATATTTGCACCATAATCCAATAGCA
>CALGIR010000326.1 GCA_937915475.1 uncultured Bacteroidales bacterium | reverse complement strand
TTAACTTGTCGGCATACTTATTAATTTTTTTACATAGATCAATAACTGCTCTGTCGGTTTTTTCTTGATTCCAAGGCGAGGCTTTGTAAAAGTAATCCACAGAGTCCTTTAGCATGACAGCGGCACCACGGGTTATGTAGAAACGAGCATTTGGAAGTTCTGACAAAACCGATGCAGGATAAAGGTTGGATGGCTCTTTCTCCAATGCATCCCTAACCATGGGGGCTTTAGACTCGCCTGCTGCAAAGATGATGGCTGTTACGTTGGGATTGTAGCTAATGCTTCCTAAACCAAGAGTTATAACCAGTTTGTTTTGTGAAATTTCGATACCTCCCAAATCGCCAGCAGCAGCTGCTTGGGTCTCAAAATTTGTGGCGGTTAAACGGGTTGATGAATGTGGGTCCGAGCCCCGAATATTAAAGCCAATGTGCCCATCGGGACCAATACCTCCCAGGAAAAAGCCAATACCACCAAGAGCCCTAATCCTTTTTTCGTAATTAACACACCAGTTGTCAATCAAAAAGAGTGACTGCTGCTGAAGAATCTCAAGTTTTGACTTGGGTGTTCGGGATCGCAGGCTCAAATCAATCGCCCCACTAGGAAATACTTCATTATAATGCTTCCCTTGGGCTAGTTTGATATCATCGCAATTAATTAGTATAGCCTTCGACTCATCGAGCCCAAAACCCTCAATGTAGAACTTCTTTACATAGTGGTAGAAACTGTTATGCTGGGCAGAGTTTATGGGATAGAATTCGTCAATCTGCACAAAATGTAGATTCCCAAATTCAGGTTTTTGTTTAATGTTAAGGCCATACTGCTCTCGAAATTTTCTTGCCTTTGTTTCGTCCCAATTATTGAGTAGGTATCGAGTCCATGCTATAAAGTGTTCTGGCGTTTTTCCGGTTGGCAGGCTTATCACACCATTGGGATTCTCAGAAACCCATTCGAGGAATCGGAGGGCAGTGAGCAGCCCTAGCTTTGGAAAATTCTCAACGGTAATGTAGGGTATATTTACCTTGTTTTTTCTGGGGATATTACAAGTAAAAGCCCTTTCTACTGATGTAAATTCTGGTGTCCTCATATTGTTCTATGTGTTTGTATTCTAATACTAATTTTAGTTGGTTGTTGGTGTCTTACTCCTTGTTTATTACTCCATTCTCTTTAGTTAACTGGTGCTTTTATCCTTCTGCTTCTCAAACTAGCCATATCAAATATCCTTAAGTTTAATGGGTTTGGTAGCAATTTTAACTTGGCAATCCTGTCCATTTGTGAGGTTAAGATGTAACTTATTAATCTTGTAGCAGAAAAGACTGTCGATTATCTTTAAGATTATTTTTTTAGGTAAAAAGTGGCGCGAAATGGCAATTACTCCTAACATACAGATGATGATTAAAAAATTTATTTTATTCATGGTTAGTTATGTATGAGTCAGAAGCAAGATTTTATGAGATTGTTATTTTTTGTTTAACAAACAACTTTCTACATTTTAACCAAATTGATTTAGATTACAATTTAGTGATATTTTATGATGAGTAAATTTAAAAACTAAAAAAATAAACATAATGGGGAAAAGCATAAAATGCTAGGTCAAAAATAATACTTATAACACTAAAAAAACAGATTTATCGATATGTTTTTTGATTGATATATTTTAGGTGAGGTATTGTTGAGATAAGGAAATGGAGGGCTGCTGATTTTTTTTAATCCAAAAAAAAGGACTTAAATACATCAAAAAATATTAATTGAAAGGGGACTATAGATAAAAAACTAAAAACCGACAGATGAAATTACAAATAATTAGGCCTTACTACCATAACAATTCTGAATAAATCTGTTGTAACCCGACCTTGATACGGGTGTATCGCTAAATGTTTTAGTGAATTTTTCTTCGGAGATGACTGATAATTCCTCTTCGTTAATCTCTAGTACTATTTTTTTGGGTGATATTGAGGGCAGCGTTTGAATTTCAATTTTACTGTTCCACGGGCAAACCTCCTGACAAATATCACATCCAAAGCACCAGCCGCTTAGGCTTTTCTGCTCATCGAGTGTGAGCGGGCTTTTCTTCTCAATGGTTAGGTACGATATGCATTTGCGACCATCAACATTACCTGGCGAAATAATTGCCCCTGTGGGGCAAGCATCAATGCAACGTGTACACGAACCGCAACGGTTGGGTACTTGGTTTGTCGATGGTTCAATATCAGCATCAACAATTAGCTCGCCCAAAAATGTATAGCTGCCTATTTTAGGATTAATGAGCATGCTATTCTTGCCAATCCATCCTAAACCAGATTTTTGTGCCCAAGCACGTTCCAGTACAGGAGCCGAATCGACAAAGGCACGACCGTTTATGGTACCAAACTCCTTTCGTAGAGAATCGAGTAGCTGCCAAAGCAGCTTTTTCATCACTGTGTGATAATCGACACTAAGGGCATAGCGAGAGATTTTGGGAGGTTTAGTTGATATTGTGGGGTTGCCAGGGAAGTAGTTTAGCAATACGCTAACAACCGATTTTGCGTTGGGTACCAGTAGGGTTGGGTCGAGGCGTTTGTCCGTATTACGCTCCATGTAGCACATTTCGCCATTCATCCCAGAGCTAATCCACCGATTAAAAGGGTTGATGCTTTCCGTAAGTTCGCCCGCAGAGGACACTCCGCAGGCATCGAAGCCTACGTCTTTAGCCAATGTTTCAACGGTTTTTAGAGGTATCATCAACTTTTAATAAATGGGTTTAACGGAAACGGTTCGCTTAAAAACTACTATTCCACTGCCTGTTTAAAGTAGTAGTGTAAGGTTAGATTTTCAAGGTATTCTTCTCCCAACTTTTCAACATCACTATTGCTATAGTTCCATTTAATACGCACACTAATTTCCTGATTGTGTATAGCCTCCATAAAGTAAATTATTGCCTTAATATATGGGAGGTTCGATGGCGAAACCGAGAGTAAATGAATATCGAGGTGAATATGCTTTATCGTTGGGCACATGGGTACATTGCTTAGCCATTTCATAATTGGACGGTAAAACTCAAGCGGTTTTGGATGGTTGCTGTTTCCTTTGATGATAAAATCACCAGCACAATCGGCATAAACCAGCGGGGATATGTCTGTTTGTGCAATGCTTAGGTCTTTGCTATAGTTTTCGGCAATAAGTTTAAAAGGGAATTGGGTAATGGATTTAAAGTCTTCGCCTTCCTCCATTAAATCCTCATCATCACTTGAAAAGTACCAGTTGACCTTAAACCTAGTTTCTTTTCCATCTGCATCATTAAGCATCATTAGTATGCTCGATACCATTAGTGTGGTTGGAGTATTGTAAAAGTAAAGATTAAAGTTAATCTCTAATGGCTTGTTGTTTTTGCTGATATAGTTTGAGACCCAATCCTCTACTGGCTTCAGAATATCAAAAATTGAATCTGGGGTAGATTTGCCAAGAATAGTAAGTTCTCCACTATTTGCGTTGCCGTAAATAAATGGGAAGTCATAGGTTGGCAAAAGCAGCAGGTTACTCATTGTTTTATACAGATTTATAAAACCCAGTTTCTGTGTATAGCAAAGTTAATAAGGATATTGGTAAAACCTAAAGTGCTGCCTTGCTGTTTGCTGCAAGTCAATACTTCTTTGGCAACAGTATTTACTATACCACTAAGTTCACAATTTTGTTTGGTACAACAATTATCTTTTTTGGTGTTTTCCCATCAAGGTAACGAGTGGTTTGCTCATTATCAAGCACCAGTTTCTCAACCTCTTCTTTTGGAAGATTTACGGGGATATCGAGTGTAAACCTCGTTTTTCCATTGAATGAAATTGGACAGGTAAATGAACTCTCAACAAGGTGCTCCTCATTGTGCTTGGGCCATTGAGCATCGGAAACACTTTGGTTGTGGCCAAGTATTTGCCAAAGTTCCTCGGCTATATGCGGAGCGTAAGGGGCAATAAGTTGGGTAAGTAATTCTAGTACCTCACGTTTGTTGCACTTTAAATCGGTAAGCTCGTTTACGCAAATCATGAATGCCGAAACTCCCGTGTTAAAGCTGAAGTTCTCAATATCCTGATTAACCTTTTTAATGGTTTTGTGAATTGTCTTTAGCTCCTCTTTGGTGGCGGACTCATTGCTGATATCTACCACATTTTCGGAGTTGTGGTATAAGCGCCATAGGCGGCGAAGAAACTTGTGTACCCCGTCAATTCCATTGGTATCCCATGGCTTCGATAGTTCCAGTGGTCCGAGAAACATCTCGTAAATTCGGAGTGTATCGGCTCCATATTTTTCAACAATTTCATCGGGGCTTACAACATTGTACATGCTCTTGCTCATCTTCTCAACAGCCCATCCACATATATATTTACCATCCTCAAGTATAAAGCGGGCATTGGAGAGGTGAGCCTGCCATTTTCGGAATTTCTCAATGTCAAGTATATCGTTCTCCACAAGGCTAATATCAACATGAATTTCATCGGAGTAATGTTCACGACCGGGAATGTTCTTTGAAACAAAAGCAGAGAATTTTTCAAGATATCCTTTTTCAATAAAAGCAGGAACATTCTTACCATCAATAGCATCTTTAATGCGTAAGAGAACCTCTTCCTTAATATCAATAAAATCCTGAAGTGGTATAAGTAAAAGTTTGTACCCTTTCTCTTCTGCCAGTGATTCGTATGGCTCTGCTACTTTTTCGAGCGACTGTTGTTTCTTAGTTTCGATAAGCAGGTTGGCATCGGGGCTATAGAAGTCGAATTTACGATTTCCTATGCGGTAGTCGCGAACAAATTCAACCCCCATTTTCTTATCCTTAAGATGCTCCCATAGAATGTACTCGGCCATTTTTTCGGGATTTATCCGGTACACAAAGCTGGAGCGCCCTTGAACCATTCCCTGGTTAATCAATTTTTTAAAGGGTTCGTTTTTGCAAACGTGTCCAAGGTCGTATAGAAACTTATTCCAAAAGCGCGAGTAAACTAAATGGCCCGTTGCGTGCTCTGTTCCTCCAATGTATAGGTCAACATTTTCCCAGTACTCATTGGCTTCTTTCGACACTAATCCCTTATCATTCTTAGGGTCCATATAGCGAAGGTAGTATGCCGATGAACCGGCAAAGCCTGGCATGGTGCTAAGTTCGTAGGGATAGC
>CALGIR010000325.1 GCA_937915475.1 uncultured Bacteroidales bacterium | reverse complement strand
TATACACTTCGGTTTGCTGATGGTTGCCCTCCATATTTAGTAGCATAGACTGCGGGTGGTGCTTTGCATTGCAAAATATAACCGCCACATTATTATCCATTAGCTCGGTAATTAGGGGCATGCTTAGCGTAATTTGCATGCTCTCTATTACCATAAAGCCAATATCCTCAATGGGAACGGTTTTTGGCGGGTTTTCGCCCTTTACCTCAACCACCAGCTGCCTATCTTTAACCGACAGGTAGCTGGGATTGGTAAAATATAGCGTTCGTTTTAGCATTACTCTACCCTTTCAATTTGACCAAGAATATTTATTCTAAAGTCATAACCCTCAACTAAAGCATTAAACTTACTTACTCGAAGTCCCAATTGTTCACAATATTTATCCACATTCAGAATATAAACCTCTTTCAAATCAGATGCAGGCCTTGCTTCATTGTGGGGTCTAAAAAAAATTCTCCCTATTTTATCAAACTTCACAATCTTGTATAACCTTTTATTTTGTTTCGCAATATCTAAATCCCATATTTCATTAGGTGTTTCTTCCCACAGCAACACCATAGTACCAGTTTTAACAATATATTTCAATGGCAATAGGGTTTTCTTTGCCTCTTTTGATTCTGGTACTAATCCCTCCAGACTGTTTATACCCTGCGCTTTTAAAACCTCCTGTGCAGACCGCTTAAAATACTCGCCTGCTGTTAGGTTATTTACAATTTCAAAGTCACGTTTAATTTTTCCTTTGCTATCTAACCCTTCGTAAATTGCCATTAAATAGTTCCCATCATTGGCAACATGGTAAGATTGCTTGTAGTCGTGTTTTGAAATATCTCTATGGGCTTTAAGATGAATTGGGTTGGTTACTGTTGGTACATAGCAACGTACTTTTCTTATTGGAATTTGCTTCTGTTCGTTCATCCAAATGGGTTCGCTAAGGGCTTGCTTTAGCCCTTTTTCGTTTATAGCAGCCTCTATTTTTTCTCGCACCACATTATCTACAATATTCTTAATATCGGCTGCTGCTAGTGAGTCAACTGGTTTTCGAACTACATAAAGAACTTTTTCTTCCTTCTCGCCTTTCTTGTTAACTACCTCTCGCTGTATTGCTCCGTAAAAAGTTTCCTTATGTAAACTTCCCCTAACGGTATCGCCCTTCTGGTACATTACATCTCCTTGATTATTCCTTACAGCAACCCCTCTGTTTCTGAGCTTCTTTTTACTCTGTTTGGGCAAATTATCGGGGGTGTGGTGCGAAACCAAAACCTCGTTTTCTATCTCTTTAACATCCTCGGTAAAGGTTGGCCACGGTTTTGAAACGTGAGGCTTCTTACCGCTTCCCGACAGGTACATTTCTTCAGAATCGTGATAGAACTTTGCAAGATTATCGTAATTCTGTTTTGTTATGCAAGCAATGGTAATGGCATCAATACAGTGGTGAATATGGTTTACTCTCGCTTTTTTTACAAATTCATCTTGCAAGCCCCAAAGTTTTCTGAAATCGGCCACCGTATTTCCTTTAACCGTATAAACCTTATCAAACAAGGTTTTAACATATAAACGCGAGTACTTAGTAATAATACCTATATCAACCATCTGGCTGTTTTTGAAACCCGACGGCACTTCTTTCATCGCAAAACGCTCGTACTTCTTTCGCCAGTAATCGTACTCAATGGCTGTTTTATGCCTATTTTGTATTACTCTGTCCTTTGATTCCTTATCGGAGGTTGTTACTTTTTTTAGCTTCTGAATCTTAACATCTAACTCCTCATACCTTTTTTTCCAACCTTCAATTCTGTCCAATATCTGTGCATGATTTGTTAGTTCAAATGGTATCTTATTGCGCTTAGTTTCTCTGTTAAACCTATTATGACAAAGCGTTTTATTTTGCTGCGAATTATCAAATGATAAGCTGCGAGGGATGGTATGTTCAATGTCGAATGATGGGCTATTTCCCAAAAAATCAGATATTCCTATGCTCTCCCCTGTATAAATACATATATGTTCCTGCTCTTCCCACAGCTGATATTTTAAAATGTCGGTTTCGGAAGGGTCTCTTTTTATACCCGAGGAATTAAAATGCTCCTGTATTCTTGCGTAGTACTCTTTATTCAGATTTTCGCGGTCGCGCTGCCAACTCTGTAACGCTTTGCGCTCGTTGGCATTTTTTAAATCGCGTGACATTTCAATGTTTATTTTCGTATTCTCATCAATTATGTCTTGCCTAATTAGCTCGTTAATAAGTTTCCTAAGCTGGTGCAATGCTCTCATAGCCATTGGGTTTCTAACGCTCGAAACCATTGGACTACCAAGATATTTGCGACCGTCTTCGGCTCTTATCGGTTTTTTAAAAACTTCAATTGCCGAAGGGTGATAAAGTTTTTCAAGGTCTTCGGTGTTTACATCAAAATTATCGTTTAAAAATATTTTCACCCTCTCATCAATTGTTTCAACCCTCAGAAATCCAGTTTTACCGTTGTTTCTTTGTATTTGCTTTTTGAATTGACTTAGCGCGTTATCCAAAATATTATTTTGTTCTTCTTCATCAAACTTGCTCCAACGTTCTGTACCAAACTCCGAAACAACACCTTGCATTATATCCTTGCGAAATCCTTCTTTAGCTTCTTCGCTCCAGTACCAACCATTCTCCTTACACCTTTTAATTAGTCCATTAATAACATCAATAATTAGTTTCTCTTGATTTTGAGTTTGAATAAGTTTAAGTACTGCTGTTTGTATTATCTTTCTATTTTCTTCTTTACTCCATATATCATACGGAATAGCATTTCCCATGTTTGCTAAAAAAATTGCATGAGAATAAATTAAGCCTTCTCGTAAATAGGGTAAAACATTTGTAATTGCCTTTAAACTCAACGAACTATAATCTTGTTTTAAATGAAGATTAAGAAACTCCTTAAGCTTATCATCTTTTAACCCTAGTTTACTGGTTGCATACTGCGCTAGTTTTTCATCATTGTCGAATGTTAACACAATATGCCACACATCAAAAATATCAATAAAAGATATTTTACCATCCTTTGCCCTTTTATGTTCAATCTTAAGTTCTTTCCAATGCTCTCCAAAAATACTTTCAAACCGTGCAGAAACGGGACAACCACTCACAGTGGTTTTCATAGAGTAGTTAAAAAGATAATCCTCAGGATGTTTCTGGCTTGCTTTATAAAACTTATACTGTTTTTTAGGAGCTAACTGTTTTGCAATGTCGTCAAAATCGAAATGCTCCTTACTCTTTCTAAAAAACAAAGGTTCTATTTTCTCCTTCTCCTCTTTGCTTAAAAATCTTAATCTCTCATCTGTAGGGGTTTTAATTTTAATGTTATTTACAAAGCAAAGCATTCTGTACTCCTCAAATAAAGAGTGTGAAGAGGAGCACCTTGGCTTATTCGTTTCAAATGGGCACTTACCAATCAACCCTTTTTGAGATTTTAGTGGGCGTTGGTAGAAAATGGCGTTTTCTAAAGCATCTTTGAACTTTGGGTCTATTTGTTGAAAATCAAATATTTTATTGAACTCTTCCAAATAGTGGTCTTCTCTGTGGGTATATTGATTTCGAATCTTCTCTCCTGCATTATATTTCTCATAAAAATATTGGCCTAAGGTTCTATCGCCCTTAATATCTGTTAGTTCAGAAATTGCTTTCTTTATTGCACCATCGCTCTCTTTTGTTCCCTCTAATCGATTACTTAAAAAACCTCTCCTTTGCGATAGATGATAAAAGGCTCTTCCTAGATTGTATCTATTCTCCTTAACAGACAAATCTAACTTTTCTGTTACTGCCAAATTTCTGAAAAAGTATGGGTTTTTATTCGAATCCTCCTTGGTTAGCAGCCACTCTCTAAAATCCTCATTCTTGGGATATTTCTTTTTAAAGCGCCAATCGTTTAACTCCTGTTCAGTTAGTTTGGGGCAATAATCATACTTAATTAATTCTCTAAGAGTATTTATTTTCCTTAATTTACGCCTAAACTTCAATCGCCTTGCACTCCTGTACTTTGTCCTCTCTTCGGCCTTGGAACCCTCTATTCCTTTTTCAATTTTAACTCCTTCTTGAAATATATGAACCCCTTTATCAATTAGTTCAAAGCTTTTATTATCCTCAGTTTCAACAATAGCCCAACCAATGCTATTTGTACCTAAATCAAGTCCAAGTATTTTTCCCATAGCTAAAAAGTTTACAGTTAATCATTTTATGCCCATAAACTTACAAAATACATTGCTTATTAGTTAGCTATTCCATTTTTTTGTTTAAGTTTGTGTATTACATCTTATCACAATAAGGCTATATGCCGAAGGATGCAAATCCTATACTCCCGCTTAGGTGGGAGTTTTTTTTGCTATATACTGGGGTAATAAACATCCAGTCTCCTCGTGTAAGATACTAGTAATCAGGATGACAGAAATCAACGACAAGATTTCGACCAAGAATAAGTTTTAAACTACTTGGGTTGATTTTGGTTAATTATG
>CALGIR010000324.1 GCA_937915475.1 uncultured Bacteroidales bacterium | reverse complement strand
ACGCTTGGCTATATCGAAATAGATACTGTCTCTGGTAATTGAATCGTACCTGTAATACCCTTGTAACGAATGGGCTAGTGCCCTCGAGAAGCCTATGTCGAGATCAAGCTCCGATTGGATTTGGTTGACAACTTTTCCTGAGTAGCTTACGGCTATTTTATGGGCATCGTTTATGGCCATTCTGTAAGTTCTGAATTGGATATAAACGCCAATAGCAGCCAAAACACCAATGGAGGTAGCCAGAATGTATACAAGCATTTTTGTTCTAATGCTCATTTTTAGTGAGATATTCATATTGCAGAGTTAGTTTTCAGGCTCTCAAAGTTAATAAGATGCTATAGAGATATATCGTTATTCCCTTTAATTATTACGGTTAAAAATACGAAATGTTTTTTTAGATGTGCAATCAAAGCAGCTATTTCACCAACACAAAATTGCAACATTGCTGGTATGGTACTCAAAAAACATTAATTTAGCATCAAAATCTATTGGCGAATTATAAAACTTTGGGTATGGTAAGCATTTATCGAATTCTCACACTTTTGCTAGCGCTTCAATGTTGTTTTAATCTTACAGCAAGCGGACAGGATTTACCCAGTAGTAGTAATCCTCTTCAACGTTCAATAGATTTAACCCTAACTGCTCCTGACACATCCGTTTTTTATGCTCTACAAGCTATTGTAAAGGCTCAGGAGGCTGGCGATAATCAAGAATTAATGAAAGCTTATCACCAATTGGGTTACATATACTACAATCAGAATAAATTTGATGAGGCTGAAAAGTATTTTGTAAACTCAAGTCGGATAGCTAAATCTGACGATTATCCCGATGGACTTGCACTTGCCTATAACCGTTTGGGTAACGTCAATCAGCTTACTACGAATTACCTTAAAGCTCTCGATTTCTATACCAAAGCCTTAACGCTTAATAAAACTCAGGATAATAAGCCTGAAATTGCTCGTACGCTAGTTAATCTGGCAAACGTGTATGGGGTTATTGGACAGTACCAGAGGTCGATTGAATATTTTTTAGAGGCGCTGAATATTCACGAGTCTAGTGGCGATAAGGATGGACTAGGTTGGACATCGTTGGGAATTGCAAGGCTTTTCAAGAAGTTAGATTTGCTCGATCGTGCAATGCAGTATGCCGAGAATGCCTTGCGTTATTATCAAGAGGTTTTTAAAGAATCGGGCAATAGTATAGGCGTTACCCTTTCGCTTAACGAGATAGGGAGTATTTACCATAAACTGGGCGATTACCCCAAAGCGCTGGAGTACACAAATAGAGTTTTAGATATTAACAGGTCAAACAATAATTTGCATGGTCAGTCGGCCAACTATCTAAGCCTTGGAATTATCTATCTTGATATGCATCAAAACCAGTTTGCTAAGGCGAACTTGTCGAAAGCACTGG
>CALGIR010000323.1 GCA_937915475.1 uncultured Bacteroidales bacterium | reverse complement strand
GTGTGGGTACACACCCCCATTGTAAATGGTAAAAAGCTATACCGTGTGTTACCTGTTGCCGATTACGAAAGGCACAGCCATTATTTTAATGATGCGGATAAGGAGCTGTTTGATGAGTTTGTAACCGATTCGCGAACCTTGCTCGAAAGGGAGAACTACAATTTTCCCGAAATTGGCATGAGAAGTAACGAGTGGATTATTCCATGGCAAGATAATCCGGAAATTACACTTACTCGCTTAATACCAATATTACCCCAAAGTGGCATTGTGTTACCAAACAGATTGGGCATACCTTAGTATTTACTACATTTGGGCTATGTTGTTGGTAAAACGATAATTTTATGGGAAAAAAACCAGAATCACAGGCACTCGAAGTTAATTTAGAGCAAACTAGTAATGTTGAAATAGTTATTCCTGAGCGGCATGCTTGGTTTATATCATTGTCTGCAGACCAGTTTGGACTAAATCAGCGCGTTGTCGAATTTATCCGTGAGCTAAATCACCCATACCAAAATCTAGATTTTCTTTGTGATAATCTTAAAAAGATTGCCATTTCCGATTTTTGGTTTTATGCCGCTCTACCCGAAGCCGAAAAGGCCTTTGATGTGCTGCTTGATATCCATGAAACCCTTTTATCTGTAAGTAAAAAATCGGAGAATACCGATAGCCTTATTCAATCTCTTGCGTTCTTTCTCGAATCGGTATGTGCAGAGGAGATTAACCATGAGGAAACTCTGAGCAAAGGTGTAGGTTTACTGGAGAAGGTTTTTTCTGAGAATCAGGAATCTATTATTAGAAATGCCAATAACCTAAAAAAGAGGCTGGTGGCACTGGTTAAAAAAAGTTCACAAAGCGATAGAATATTCAGTTTATTTAAGAGCATTGCCAACAAAACCATTGAAGAATGGCAGAGTGAGTCGAATATAGATGAGTGGGCAATGACTAATGTGCGTTTTTTCCCCGACGAGAATACCGATATTGTTAAAAAGGTTGGGAGCAATTTCTACACTCAGCTAAAACGGCAGGTTACCCTTGCAAAAACATGGGACGATTTTTCGGATAAGGTTATGCTCTTCTCTGATATTGCCGATTATCATAGGGGAATTATTTCAGAACTTATCAGCCCCATTAGCCAATTCTATTACATAATATATCTTTTTCGGATGTCGGCAATGGAACATCTGAAGGAGTACTTGATTTGGGACTTGAACAAGTTGCTAGCCAGTATTCTTAGCGAAGTTCCCACGCGAGAGATACATGAGTTTGTTGATGATATTTTCAAGCTCTTTGAGGAGTTGCTGGATGAGCATAAATCTATTGTGCTCGACTGTATAGCTACTATAGGGAAGGAGTTTGCACTTTTTTACAACAAAAGTTTGCTTTCGCAGTTCGAGGATAATGTTATTCGAATAGGCTTTACGCCCCCAGGCACTACTTTTATGAGTGCCGACTGGCAGCTAAAAGCCGACCCAAACCACCTGAAAAGCTTGCGCGTTTGGCTCGACCTGATAGAGATTGCCCCAAACCGTTTTGAAAAACTTTTACCAGCCTTAATAATCAACATAAAACTTGGGGGTGTACTTATTTTCGACACTGACCTTTTTCAGCGGAATGTGTCAAATTTACTAAATGCAGATATCGATAGGGTATTTAAACCTGTAAAGGAACTTTGTAGGCTATTCCCCGTGTTTTTTAATGAGATTGGTGCCGAGGGTGAACTCCGTGATGTATCAACCGAAATTGACACGCTCTCCAATAGGCAGGATAAGCTGATGCACTTTTTGCGGAAACAGATTCATGTGGATAGTAATAATATGCATCTTGATTTTCTGGAGAAAATATTGGACTATTGGATAAATGGCGAGTTTGAGCATCTATCGCCATTACTGCCTCCTGATATTAAGGATGCTGTATCGAGCAGCGACCAGTGGGTACTGCCCATGCGCAAGCTTATTACCCAGGCTTCCGAGCATCTATCCATATCGCCATATAACATTTTAAGCGCAACAAGGCAGGATATTGACGAGGCCATTGGCCACGTTGAAGGTGTTGAGGATTTGCATAAGAAGAAGTTGCAGCTATTTGTACATCTGGTGCGTATGCTACGCAGTAAGTATTTGGATGATGCAGCAGACATTGCGCAGGAAATGCGCATGTGTGGGTGCGTTGAACAACAGGCTATTATCGATTATGAGAAAGCAGAGAAAGACGCCGATAACCTAACCATGCTGAGGGTTATATACCAGTGCATGACTAACCTGAACACTATTGTTACCGACAAG
>CALGIR010000322.1 GCA_937915475.1 uncultured Bacteroidales bacterium | reverse complement strand
ATTCCGTTTAACTTCGAAATTAAACGGAATATCTTTATATCATGAGCCTGGTTATGGGAGAATAGCCGCTGCGTATTCTTAAGGTTTTCTCGGGCAATTGAGCTCAACCTGGCAAACCGGGCTTTTTCGCTATCTATTTTGGACAGGTTCTGCACCGTTATCGTCCTTGATGGGGAACCTTCTTTCAGCACTACGGACATGGCTACATAACCAAAAGAAATTCTCAAACTACTCACCCGCCTTATATAGCAAATTAATTCGACTAGTACCCAACTTACCTACTAAAAAAGTTATTGTCATCTATGATAAAAGATAAAATCGACCTAATCATTAATATCCAAAACCTGTAAGCAATAAATATAAATAAATACTTTTATTAAAAAAACAGAGCCCTACTTTAAGTAAGGCTCTATTTATTGTTTGTTGTATTTGCTTACATCTGGGTCATTTTGGCGCATTCATTCGCACACTGAGTGCAAACATCTGCACATTGCTGGCAATGGTTATCTTTAAACATAGCGCATTCTGTGGCACAGGCATCACAGATGGTCCTACATACATTGCAGATATATTTTGCTTCCGAATGATCCATAGTCATGGTCTGCACAGCCAGGTTACATAAATCTGCACATAATCTAAGCATTTTGATACAGTTTGCCCTAGCCTTTGCATCAGGTTCCTGCAAACAGGAATTGAAGCATTCGTTGCATACCTGTAGACAATTGGAACATGCGTCGATACAAGCCTGATATTTAGTTACCGATGTTTGGATGTTTGGCATGATTATCCTCCTTTATATTTTAATCAACAGTAGTTATTCTTTCCAATGAATTAATCACTATTCAATAAAATTGAACAATATCATGCGAATATATACAATAAAGGCCTCTATCGAGTTAGTGCCAAAGTGTTATTTAAGTTTTTGGAGAAGAGTAACTGATGGATTGATAGTTAAAACTAAAGTGCCATATTGGAAGCTATTCTAATTCAAAAATAAGAGGCGGTATAAATGCATCAAGTAATAATAGTAGGTGCAGGACCGGGTGGTACTTATCTTGCATACTTATGCCCTATACTCAATAATACAGGAAATCGTCTTTATTTGAGCCTTTGTAGTTACTTTTTTTCTTTTAATATTTCTCATTACGAATCCACTTTTCAACATGTACTACCCATTCATCTTCGCCAAAATACGGTCAAGCAGAAACACCAAAAGTCCAGCATTGCTGGACTTTTTCATTTTACTCAAAGATTAAGTTATATTATGGTGTCGGAGGTTCTAAACATATAGTTTGCACCGATTTATTAGGTTTATTTATATTTGGTTAATTATTAATATTTTGCAATTTGTAATTCAAGATTAGAATATTGTGATGCCCCATATAAATCCGGAAATAATGATAAATGATTAATATTCATACGATTTAATGATTGTAATACAAATTCTCTTTCCTTATTCGGAAATGTCATTTTTAATAAGACAACTCTATTATACCCTATAAAATGTTCATTTACCCATTCCTCAACTGAAATATTGTCAGGTGAACGAGTAAACAAACCACCTTGATTTACCAGTCTTAAATTATCATCCGAAAGAGGATTAACAAATTCTATAACAGGAGGGCGACCCTTACTTTTATACCCCTGTATAATTTCATTGCTTTTTCTTTCAATAGATGGTTTATGTAAAGCAAAAATGGCAATCCTTTTATTAACATCTTCAGTCTTTTTAAAATATGCAAAATAAGCCGCTACATATGGTGATGTTGTCCAATCTAACAAAGGTGTTAATAATCCTTGATGTTGGCCTAATGCCCACCATTCATTTTCATCTTTTAATGTAGGTGGATTCAAACCTCTTCGGCCTCGAACTGCATATTTAAAAGCTTCCAAATGCTTCGCTCGAGTAATTCCTGATGGAGATTTATTATTCCCCTTAAATATACGATCCAAAGAGGGCTGCAGTTTCCAATTTTCCTGGTTCTGACCTCTCCAAATATAGGCATTATAATTAAGCATTTCATCTTGAATATAATTTGCATAATACTTCCAAGATGAAAATCGATACTCTCCGATACCATTTTCAAAACCTACTGTCTCCCATCGTTTAGGTCTAGCCAAAATATTCCCTCCAATCATTATTAGTAATACTAATAAACAATTAATAATGGCTATAATATTCTATTATTACTATTTTTATTTTTTATTGTATGTTATAACAACATAATTTTCCATTAATAATAATTTACAGCTTACGGTCAAATTAATCCCATAATTCAAAGAGAAGGCCATCCGCAAATCTTGACATGGAGCCTCTGGGCATGTGCTTTAGGCAGACCAATGGACAGACCCCTCAGCTTCGCTTCGTGGTCTGTCCATTGCCTAACTTGGTTCACTAGCCTATCTCCATATCAGAAGTATGTAGATAATTACCGATATTTTATCCAGAAAAAAGTTTACGCGTAGGACTATAACCTACGCGTTAATCTTTTGTATATATTATGGCTTTTACCAAGCTTACTGATTAACTCTCTCCAGTATTCTAGTAAGCCATAAGTTTAGCAGTTCTACATAGCCCGGTATTCTAGCAAAGATTCCTTCAGCAACCTCTTTATTATATGTATGTGATGTAAGGTTACGGTCATCTATCATTTCCAGGGCCAGGACTGTTTCTTCATCATTAAGAAATCCGTTCTCTCGTAAACTGCGGATTGCTCCTTTGGGTGAGTTGCTGTCTATTCCCTCTACAGTGCGCAGATAATTACGTGCTGCTTTCCAGGAGGCTTCTACAGTATATTCAAAACGTTGAATAGCTGCATCTCTTTCTACCGCTGACGGTTCCTGAATACCCGAAAGCTCCTCCAAAGTACTCAAGGCTTGCCTGGCTGTCTGTAGGCGCTGCATTAAGCGTTCCATAGTTTACCCTCCTTAAACACACTTTCTCTAAAATCAGAATTGGTACGGGTTAGGTCAACCAGGTCTACGGTATAAGGTATAGTAGATTCCTCCAGGGCCTCCCGCAAATAACTTAATGTCCCCGAAGGAAGAGGATACTCATACCATACTCCCACATCAATATCTGAGCTGTGCTGCTGCTCACCCCGCACCCATGAACCAAAAAGATATACCCTGGCCCCTGTGTCTCTTAGGTGCTTTATGACTATTCTTTTTATAGCTTCCAAGGCTTCTTTCTGCTGCATATCAATCATCCTTACAATAAAAAAATAGTGATCGGAGATACGCGATCACTACTTGTTATAAAACCGACTGAATATTATCGTACCAGCTCGGTATGGTTTGCCATGGTGTCGGAGGCGGGACTTGAACCCGC
>CALGIR010000321.1 GCA_937915475.1 uncultured Bacteroidales bacterium | reverse complement strand
GAAACCGCAAAATACTACACATATAAAAGAATGGGGGAAATTTATCAATTGCTAAAGCCTGATGTTCTTTGTGTTGAGACACAACAAAAACATGTTGAAGATGGTAGTTTTAGGGGTACCCCCTATGATTTTATTAATTTTATGATCCCTTTGGCGCAGAAAGACCAGACACCAATTTATGGCATTGATTGGTGGGACAATGAGCAAGGCGAAAAGTGGCGAGAATTACAGCGAAAAGCCTACAACGATACCACTATTTATTCAGAGATTATTTTAATTGGAGGATTGTTTTCCCTTTTTGACGGGTATTTTAAAAACAAAGATTTCAGGGAGATCAACTCACGCTACATTACCCGTTTATGGAAAGCTAAAAATGAGTTCAAATACCATGTATTCAACCAATATTCCGAATATGTCTTTATAGTGCAATATGAGAATGAAAGGAACAACCATATTGTGGAAAACATCCTGAAAGTAATTGCTGAAAACCCGGGCAAAAACATATTGGTTGCAATAGGAATTGACCATAAGTATTACATTGAAGATAAACTCGAAGAATATGGTGTAAGGGTGTATCAAGTAGAAGAATTTGAGCAATTTGCAGAATAATGGTGCAATTCCCTTCTTGTTCAAGCATTAACTAATACCTTATCGTAAAAAATTTCAAAAAAGGAGAAAATGGGTAAACCAGCATCTCCCTTTTTCATTTAACTAAAATTGATTAAACACTAACCCTAGCTTAACCCTTTTTACTAGATTTGCAACAAACAATTTGCATGAGCAGCAAAACACCTATTAGCGAACAGTACGTTAGCCCCAAAAGAGCAAGTACATTAAATTGGTATTTCAAGGGATTGGTAATCCTTGCTATTGCTGCTTTTATGGTAACAACAGGCATTGTTATTTTGCATCGCTGGATTAATCCACCAATAACCTGGCTTATGGTTGATAGGTACTTTGTTAACAATTCCACACGGCTCAAACCAGTGAATCGGCAATGGGTTAGCATCAAATCAATATCACCCCATGTAGTTAAAGCGGCCATTGCTGCCGAAGATAACCTCTTTCTTACCCACAACGGTTTCGATTTTGAGTCCATAAGAAAAGCCCAGGAGGATATTATACTGGGTAAAAGGTTTCGAGGGGCAAGTACCATTAGTATGCAAGTGGCCAAAAACGTATACCTCTGGCATAATCGGAGCTGGACTAGAAAAGTTTTTGAGGCTGGGTTTACCGTTTTTATTGAAACCCTTTGGAGTAAACGGCGAATAATGGAGGTTTACCTTAATGTGGCTGAGTTTGGACCGTCGGTGTACGGAATTGAGGCAGCATCGAAAAAATATTTTAATAAAAGTGCAAGTGCACTTAGCAAAAACGAAGCTGCATTGATGATGACCGTTCTGCCAAGCCCGCTTAAGAGAAACCCAGCATCGCCCTCGGCCTATATGAAACAATATCAGCAAAGAGTTATAAAAACCATGCACAATACTGGCGATGTAAAACTATAATGCTTTTGTGCAATAATTTATCTGTTGGTGAAAAGAATACTAAAACTGGCATTTTCAACCATAGCTGCTGTTTTGCTTTTATGCGGCATGGCAAATGCCCAGTTGAACAAATTCTACTTCTTTAATAGGGCCAGAATCCTAATTGGCTCAGAGGATTATTCCCAGGCAATTCAATCGTTAAATACCCTAATTAAAGTTGACTCAACAATAGCCGAAGCGTGGTTCTTAAGGGGTGTGGCAAAATATAATCTTAACGATATTATTGGTGCCCAACAAGACTTCTCGAAATCCATAAAATTTAACCCTGTGTACTCGCAGGCATACCTGTACCGAGGTATTACGCTTAGCAATCTTTCAAAACACCAGCAGGCTTTAAGCGATTTTGAGGCTACAATTGACCTCAGACCAAACTCGCCCGATGGATACTATAGCAGAGGGATAACCTATTTGCTGTTGAATCGGATAGAAAAATCTATTGACGATTTTAACAAGGTAATTCAGCTACAGCCAAAAAATATTGATGCATGGTTAAACCGAGGTAGCGCAAAACTGTACAAGGGCGATTCGCTAAGCGCTTTGGCCGATTACTCTAAGGCTGCTGTGCTCAACCCATTCTACTCCGAAGCTTTTGGGAAAAGAGGAAGGCTGTACTACCAAATGAAGAAATTTAACCTAGCGCTTGACGATTTAGACAAAGCAATATCGCTTGATTCCCTAAGTTCGATAAGCTACTTTTTTCGTGCCTTAACCCATAGCGAGGTTGACCAAGACAATTTGGCTTTGAAAGATATAAATACCGCCATAGAAATATCGCCCGACAATGCGCTTAGTATATACAATAGAGCCATAATTTATTGGACGATTAAGGAGTTTAAAAATGCTTTAGCCGACTTCGACAGAGTCATCAAACTTAATCCCGAAAATGTTCTAGTATACTATAATAAGGCCGTATTGCAGACTAGTCTTGAGCAGTATAACAGTGCAATTGAAAATTTTAGTACAGCAATTGAACTCTTCCCCGACTTTGCCAATGCATACATGGGAAGAGCCAACGTCCATGGCCGATTGGGCAACTATTACCAAGCGCAAATGGACAGGAACTATGCGCAGAGTATTGCTGAACTATATGGCGAAAGTCACACAAATGCTCTAACCGATACAACATCAAGCTTTACTAACCTAATAGCGTTTAGCTCCGATTTTACACCCCGAACATCAATACCCTTTATTGATGAGTACGAGTCGAAACCAGTGGATATACTCCCCTTTTTCAAGGTTATTGCCACTGACATGGCAAAGCAGAGCATTTACTCACAAGGCTTTATGGCAATTGACACGCTAAATACAGGCCTTATGCAAAAAGGTGTAATGCTTACCCTATCCACAGAAAGAGGCATTAAGAGTATCGATTCAATTGTTGATACTGCGAGCTGGGTATCGCATTTACTTAAAGCTATGGAATACAGCGAACAAAAAAGATTCAACTCGGCAATTGAACTTTACCAAGAAACCATAGATTTAAAGCCAAACAATCCGATAGCATTTAACAATATGGCTGTGGCTCAGGCCGAAATGGTTACGTTTATTGCCTCATTTGAAGATAGAGTTGGTTCACTTAGGCTCAATATGACAATATCCACTAATACGGTAAGTAAAAATGACATTGCGAATCAATCCGATGCCTACGCTGAGCCCATTAAACTGCTTGAGGAATTGATAGAAATGCATCCCAACAATCCATACTTCTTATATAATTTAGGAAACTTATACACTCTCTCGTATCAGTTTGAGAACGCAGTACTTTACTACTCATTAGCCATTGAGCATAACGTTAATATTGCTCAGGCATGGTACAACAGAGGTTTAATAAGGTTGATGCAAAGAGAAAATGAGCTAGCCTGTAGCGATTTGGGCAAAGCAGGCGAAATGGGAATAAAACAGGCATACCTTTTAATACATCGATTCTGCAAAAGATAATAGTTGCCTAAACACTTACGCCTACCCATCTGTTCGATTTAAGGTACGCAAACGACAAAACCGTAAGCAATAGGCCGTAAAGTATTTCTACTGTCCAGGCCACAGTAACACTTGCATTAAAGTATCCAACCATTAAGGCTGTATAACCAACATAAACTATCAAAGCTAATACCTCAATGCTCAATGAAACGTTGGTTTTGCCAGTACCTGAAACACCACTAAAGAGAATATTGGCGAACCCCAGCAATACCGATGAAAAAGCAATTATATAAATTAACGGAACCCCCATACTAATTAGATGCGCATCTTTAGTATAGATTGACAATAGTTGCTCTGGAAAAAATGAGCAAGGCAAAACAATAAGGAGAACACCTGTAACACAAAGCACTAAAACCTTACCAATTGTCCCTAAAACCTCGCTCTCTCGACCTTTGCCAATAACGTAACTTACCAGAGAACTTGTTGCCGATGCAAATCCCATTATCGGAATTAACAGAATGACATAAACAGAACGAACAATATTTGAAATGGCCAGTTCGCTCTCTCCTTTCTTTTCAATTATCAAGAAAAAAACAAACCACACTGAGAAGGATATAAAATTCAGTAGCATCATAGGTATTGATATCTTTAGGGTACGCATGAATAAAGGAAAGCTTAATACCCTAAAACTGAAAAGCCTGTATTTTTTGATTGGAACACGAAGTAACGTATAGGCTATAAATGCAGACGCACATGAAATTTCTGCTATGACCGATGCTAACGCAGCCCCACCAACCCCCATGTTTGGGAAACCAAAATTACCGAACATC
>CALGIR010000320.1 GCA_937915475.1 uncultured Bacteroidales bacterium | reverse complement strand
CCAAACTCAATGGCAAATAGTATATCTGAGTCTACCTCGGGCGAAAGGGATACTATAAAGCTGGCGTAAATGGTGAGTACATCGCCGGTAATACCGTAGTCAGCACCTTCGGTAAGGATAGTTTCATAATGATTATTAAATTCGTCCTCGTACTGGTGGGTTATTTTTGTAACCTCGGTTTCGCTGCCCCAGCTAAGGGTAAAGTTTACATCTTCGGCTTCATCTAATCCGAAGTACTGCTTATCAGGAGTAATTTCTGGTCGGATGTAATCTTTAAATTCCACGGATACATTAATATTGCTTTGCAAATTGCTGTGAATATAGCTACTGCTGTGGTTCCCTTCTACAACAATCCCATTTACACGCCACTCTTTAACCATATATCCCCAATTGGGATAGGCTACAAAGTGAATATCGGTTCCCTGTTCGATACTGGCTCCTGAGCTAAACTGACCATGTTCATTAGTATAGGCATTGAGCCAACCGTTTTCTCCAATAACGCTATAGTTAACGGTGAAGTTTTGTGCTGATACAAAATGCGCAACAAGTTCAACATTGTAGTTAGGCATACTAAAAACATAGGGGTTTTCGAATGAAACAACATCACCTGTTATGGCGTTGTTCCAACTCTCAAAAGCATAACCTATATTAGGATCAGCACTGAGTTCAACAGTTTCGCCAGGTGAGTAATCCCAATTTCCATTAACCCAGCCAGCATTTACGGGGTTTATGGTTACCATAACCTCGTAGTACTCGTCAATTACGGTCATCAAAAATAGGGCAGGTGTTCCTATATCAAAACCAATGATTACCGTAGCATGGGTTACCTCTTCCTGTTTTGTATTAGATGATTTACTGTTTCTTACCTCATTAAAACTAATACGAAGATTTGCGGTAACCCCGTCGTTATTGGTAACCTCGTAAAAGGGCCAGACTATCTCTTCGGATCCCTGTTCGTGGCTAATCAAAAAGTGCATATTGGTTACATCGGTGGCATTATTCCAGGTTATGGCAATGTCAACATATTCAGGGATTTCATGCAGATAGAATGATGTCGATGTTGGATTGATAGTGGCGTTGGTAACCCCGCTTTCGCTGGCAGTTACTTTAAGCTGAACCTCTTCGCCATTATCGAACAGCACATTGAGACTAAGTTCATTGCCAGTTGCTGTAAGGTTTTGGCTAAGGTAACTGTTGTGGAAGTATAGCCACGCTCCGTCAATGTGGTAGTCGGTGCCTTCAACCAGATCGTATTTTGTATTTGTGGATATCAACTCAACAGCCCCTAGGGTAGTCCCCCAAAGAATTGTGGTCATCACATCATCGGGGTTAGTAAGGTCGTAGGTAAGTTCGGTTGGGCTTATCCTTATTGATGTTGCCTGTATTACCTTAACCCTAAACCCGAGTATTTCACCAGTGCCAAACTCAATGATTAATTGTATGCTTGTGTCTACCTCGGGCGAAAGGGATACTATAAAGCTGGCGTAAATGGTAAGCACGTCGCCCGTAATATCGTAGTCTGTGCCCTCGGTAAGGATAGTTTCATAATGATTATTAAATTCGTCCTCATACTGGTGGGTTATTTTTACAACCTCGGTTTCGCTGCCCCAGCTAAGGGTAAAGTTTACATCTTCGGCTTCATTTAATCCAAAGTATTGCTTATCAGGAGTAATTTCTGGGCGGATGTAATTTTTAAATTCTGCAGATACAGCAATAGGGGCTTGGATATTACTGTAGGTAAATCCATTGCTGGTGTTACCCTCAATCACCACATCATTTACACGCCACTCTTTAACTATGTATCCCCAATTGGGAAAGGCTGCAAAATGTACATCAGTTCCTTGTTCGATACTGGTTCCTGAGCCAAACTGGCCATGTTCATCAGTAAAGGCATCGAGCCAACCGTTTTCTCCAATTACCGAAAAGTTTACTTCAAACGATTGAAGTTTGACACCTTTGTCGGGTTCGTTGTAGTTCGGAGATTTGTTGGTGCTTGCAGCAAACTGGCTTATGCTATGTAGCGAAAAAAGCATAAACACTAACGACAGGACAAGCGCTGAGGGTAAATTTCTCCATTTCATAGGGTGAAGTTTTAAGGTCAGTATTATTTATTAAGCAATAAATTTACTTAATAAATCAAACGTCTGTTTAGTTCATAGGTATTTAACTTTATTTTAAAAAAAAAAAGTCAAATTTTGGAGAGAAAAAATTTAGATGAGGGTGAGGAGTTAAGAGCGGTAAGTGAAGAGTTAAGAGTTAAAAGTTAAGAGTGGTAAGTTTCTTTTCCGTCATTGCATACTTCCTTCCCGTCATTGCGAGCGTTCTTTGCGAAGCAATCTTTTCTTTTCGTCCTCGCAATGTTCCTTTCGTCATTGCAACTTTCCCCTCCCGTCATTGCGATCCGCCAGTGGGCGGAGAAGCAATCTTTCTATTCCGAACTTCTTCCCAAACAGATTGCTTCGACAGAAAGTACACTGTCTCGCAATGACGGACAATATTAATCGCAATGACGGGGTAATTAAAAGGGATAATTATATTTTCTACTTAACGCCTTTTAGCACCCTGTTCCAGCGGATATTTGCAGGGAATCGCTTGTCCTTGTCGAGCGAAAGCCAAATAAATGATGCCTTACCCACCACATGATCCTCTGGAACAAATCCCCAGAACCTAGAGTCGGCGGAGTTGTGCCTGTTATCGCCCATCATAAAGTAGTAGTCCATTTTAAACGTATAGGATGTAACCGCTTGGTTATTTATTAGGATTGTGCTATCGTTAACCGACAGATTATTATCCTCATAAGTGTCAATTATTCTTTCGTATATCGGAAGGTTATCGAGGGTTAACTCAACCGTTTCGCCCTTTTTAGGAACCCAAAGTGGGCCAAAGTTATCCTCAGTCCATGCAAACTTGCTTGAGTGAGGGAAAATGGCGTTGGTCATCATTGCCGAGTTGGTGTTCTCGTGCTTAAGCACAGAGTGTACATTGTTAAGTTCCCTTATCTTATCAAACGCATCTGTAGTGAGCGGCATCTCGTAAATACCCCCAGCAGGATTAAAAAACCTGTCGGCTTTTGCTATGTTCAGGTTATCAAGTAGTTTTGAGTTAATGGCAGTTCCATTGGTTCTGATGATGTAGTTATACTGCAAATCCTCAACCAACTCTTGCTTTTCACCATTTATGTATAGCTGTCCGTGCTTAACCAAAAGCGTATCGCCAGCTATTGCTACGCATCGTTTAATGTAGTTTTCCCTTTTGTCAACTGGCCGCGCAATAACATCGTACTCGCGCCAAACCCTCTCACGGCCAATCTCCTTTACCACAGAGTAGTAACTTCTGTTCGATTGGAACTGCACAATTACCGTATCGCCCTCGGGATAGTTAAACACAACCACATCGTTGCGCTTAATATCCCCAAAACCAGCAATTCGTTTGTAGGGTTTTTTTATCCATTCAACATACGATTTTGTATCCTTTGTAAACGGTAGCGTGTGGTGAGCAAAAGGGAATGAGATTGGGGTATTTGGTAGTTTTGGGCCATAGCTAACCTTGCTTACAAAGAGGTAATCGCCCACCAGCATCGATTTTTCCATAGATGAGGTAGGAATGGTGTATGCCTCAATAAAGAACATGCGGATGAGTGTTGCGGCAATAACGGCAAATATTATGGCATCAACCCACTCAACCAGCGCGCTACGCTTTTTCTCTCCTCGTTTTTTCCATGGAGTCCAGTTAACCTTGCGGGTTATGTGATAATCGAAAAAGATAGGTAAACCGAATAGTAGCCAGTAGTTGCCAACCCAGATAACCCAAAGAATAAATATGGTGGTTGAAACAGCAAACAGAAAGTATCTGTTCTTTAGAAATGATTTAATTTTTTCCATTATAGGTTGTAGGTTGATTTTTGAATGCTCAATTATGGGGTAAGTTTAGCATTTTTATGCGAATTATTACCCATTAAGTAGGTTTTCCATTGTTAAAAAACCTTTTTTGCCAAAGCTGAACTCGGCTGCAAGTACAGCCCCAAGTGCAAACCCCCTGCGGCTTTTGGCTTTGTGGGTAAGGGTAATTTGGTCCTGTTCCGAATCGAAAAAAACGGAATGGGTACCAGGAATATTTCCTTCTCGTATGGCTTTTATGGGAATTCTATCGTCGTAAAACTCTGGGAGTAGCGACCAGTCATTGTATTTATTCAGCTCTTTCGAGATAATTTGTGCAATGGATATGGCTGTTCCGCTTGGGGCATCCTTCTTCTGGGTATGATGAATCTCCTCAATGCTAACATCATATCCGTTATGC
>CALGIR010000319.1 GCA_937915475.1 uncultured Bacteroidales bacterium | reverse complement strand
GTTTAAAGTTGCCCCCTTCGCGGTCAATAATTTTTTGCATGTCGTTGAGTTCTTCCTTGGCACGCTTTAGGGCAGGAGTCCAAACCTCTTTTAAGAAATTGAAAACGGTCTCGGGGTTTTGCGCCATTTGCTCGGCAGTAAAGTACTCTGCATAGTTTTCGTATCCCAATATTTGCGACGCTTGCTTGCGTAGCATCATCAGCTCAATAAAAAGTTCTTTGTTGTCAAACTTATTATTATTGTTACCGCGCATAACATATTCGGTATGAATCTTTTCTCTTAAATTTCGATGCTCCGAAAACTGTAAAAATGGAATCCAGCTAGGTTTCGAAAGATTAAACATCCACTTACCTGGCTCGCCTGCCTTTTCTGCCATTTCAGCTGCGCCCGCAATTACATCTCCGGGTAGCCCAGCTAATTCGGCCTCATCCTCAAGTATAAGCGTAAAACCTGCGTTTTCGGCTAAAAGATTTTGGTTTAACTGCAGCGAAACCATCGACGTACGCTCGTTCAACTTTTTAAGCTCATTGCGTTGCTCTTCAGGAAGTGCAGCACCATTCCGGGCAAAATCATTGTAAATCTTTTCAACAACCCTCATCTTTTCAACGTCAAGGTCTAAATCTTCACGCTTGTCATAAACAACTTTAATTCTACCAAACAACTCCTGGTTAAACCTAATGGCGTTGCTATGAGCAGAAAGCATTGGCGTGGCTATTTTAGCAATCTCTTGCAAACCGTCGGATGAGTTTGCTCCGTTTAGTCCTCCGAATACGGCACTAATTTTGCCTAGCAACTCTCCCGCCTTATCGTAAGCTAAAATGGTATTTTCAAAAGTAGGCTCATCCTGATTGCTTATGATTGCCTCAATCTCTGCATCGTGCTGTTTAATAGCCTCTTCGTAGGCTGGTATGTAGTGCTCATCCTGAATTAGATGAAAAGGAGGAGTTCCAAAGGGAGTATCCCACTCCGAAAGAAATGGATTTTGATCCTTTGCCTGTTGACAGCTAACCATCAAACCAATAGGAATTAGTAATAGCATTAGTTTTCTCATAGTTTAATAATTTAAGTTTTATTATGGTTTTAATTAGTGTACATACGTTATTTTCCTACATGTATAGAGTTTCTAAATGTAAAAAAGTTTAGCTGAAAATAAAAATCGTGAATTGGGCAACATTAAAAAACCCCACCAGAAATGTTCTATACAGTCCAGTGGGTCAAGTACTATCGAAATTGAGCTTGAAATATTATCTTAAATGATTTCCTATTCTAATCCCAAAATAAATGGCGCGAGGTTGATTTGGCCCATACACGTATCCTGGATCACGATTAGCACCAATATCAAAATCGGATTGATATGAGTTAAAAATATTTTTTGCCCCAGCAAAAAGTTGCATGGTTGCTCCGTTAATCTTAATATCGTAGCTAAGCCTTATGCCCATATCAAAAAACGGATTACTTGTCCGAAGTTCCCCTTCCTCGGAATTATCAATTGCTGGTCCCCAGTAGGGCACAAGCATTTTACCGGTATAAGTTCCTGTTGCGCTTAAGGTCGTTTTTTTGAGCGGTTTTACTTGAGCTGCAAAATAACCGTAGTTTTTTGGTGTTCTAAAAAACTTTTTCTCCCCAAACTCACGCTCGTCCTTATATTGACTTTCTTGGGCAGTAAATCCGGCATTAAACGATAGGTTATTCCTTGGGACAAAAGTAAACTCCAGATTAACTCCATTTACAGTTGCTCCACCTTCGGCATTAACACGAGTATATATAACATCTCCTAAACTGTTAGGCTCACCAAACTCATTGGCAAACGGGTTTTGCAGTATGGTGTAGAAACCTTCAACCAAAAAACTTGCAACTGCATCGCCAAAAGTGTGATTATATGCCGCTGAGGCCATAAGGCTATGACTGGTTTCCTGAATCAAATTCGGGTCGTTTTGATGAATTACCCTCCTTGTCGCTGAGGTTTCAACATGCAAATCCTCATCAAATATTTGTGGTGCCCTATATCCTTTTGCATAGCTAGTGCGAAGTTGGATGCTACGATTTATATCGTACATCAGGGTTACCCGAGGGCTAATAACATTACCCGAAATATCATCATCGGGTTTGGCAATATCAGAAATGGTGTACCTATCGTACCTAACTCCTGCAGTTGTTTTAAAGTTTCTGTAAGAATAGTCAACCTGAGTAAAAACACCAGTAATATTCTGCTGCTGATCGGCTACAACAATATTTTCGGTATGCGGAACAATTAGCTCACCCCCAACTATTTCGGCATTCTCTATATCGGCATAACCCAATTTTTTATCTTTAAGTTTTCCACCTTGATTCTCGAATCCAAAAATGAGGCCTGTACCATTCAGCATCATTTTGTATTGCCCACCCATAACGTAGGATAGGTCATTAGTTGCACCGTAACTACTTAGTGATTGATTGGCACCGTAATATGAGTCGCGATCTACTTTTTGTGCTGATGCAAATACCGAAAGAATATCGTTCTCTCGGAAAAACTGGTCGTAGGTTACCCCGCCTGTAGTAATGCTGTGATCAACTGCTTCAGTAATATTTGACTCGTGCGCTGGATATTCGTGCTTGTCTCCTCCCCTTCTCCCTTCACGGATATTGAAAAAATCAAGGCTAAGTTTACTTCTATGTCCAAACCGGTGGAATGCTCTTGCACCAACACTGGTATTCTCGAGTGACGATAGCTCCGAAAAACTGTCGTTATTTGCATCGAAAGGTTTACGATTGCGAACAAATCCAAATACTGCTAAACCCGTTTTAATATCAGAAGAGACTGCTGTTGCGCTGAAAGCTGCGTTATTATCGGGGGTAAGCGATGGCACATTTTCCATGCCAACACCTGAAAGCAAACTATTAACCCCAAACTCGTACGAGTTATTTATGGGATCCTTAAGAATTAGGTTAACAGTACCAGCAATGGCATTGCTACCATAAAGGGTTGAGCCACCGCCCCGAATAACCTCAACTCTATCCACCATATTAGACGGAATAAGTTCAAGACCATACACACCAGCCAAACCACTAAAAATAGGACGGCTGTTAACAAGAATTTGCGAGTAGGGTCCTTCGAGTCCGTTAATACGAAGCTGTGTAAACCCACAGTTTTGACAATTATTTTCCATACGTAAGCCAGGGGTATAGTTTAACCCCTCGCCTAAAACCACCGATTGGGTCATAGTGAATGTTTTAGGCGTTACGGTATTCACCACAACTGAAGATTCGCGCCTACGGAGTTCGTTCCTATCTCCTGTTACAACCACCTCATCAAGACCTACGGCATCCTCAGACATTTTAAAATTGAGTTCAAGGGTTTGCCCCAGCACAATAGTCACCTCCTTTTCGGCAGGCGCATATCCTATGGCCGTGGCCACAACGGTAAAATTGCCTTCGGGAAGGTTAATCATTCTGTAGTGACCTGTCTCATCGGTTGATGTACCAATGGTAGTACCCTTAAGCACTACATTGGCAAAGGGAATATGCTCGCTTCCATTGAGTACGTGACCAATAAGATTCGCATCTGATTTTTTTTGAGCTAATGCTGGTGAAAACAATAACAGTATAGAAAGGCTAAAAAGAAATAAAGTCCTCATTTTAAGAAAGGTTGTTGAAAAGTTTAAAAAATTGTGCAAGGAAACTTGCAGGATAAAAATAATGGGGAAGATGGTATAGCTATACCATCAATTTAAAATGAGAAACATGGGGGAGCCTTATTGGCTATAACCTGAGGGGTATTCTGGAGAAAAATATAGAAATAGTGGGAGTTTTTTATCTTCCACTTTCGAACAACCGCAATAAACTGATGTATAACTGCAACTACAAAAAGCAAAAGCAAACTGTCGAAGAATAAAATTTCTCCCTTACTGTGCTGGTGCTGCTGAAGCGGATTTTCTGCTTGCTGTGTCTTATTAAATGGGTGAGCATGAACAACTATCTCCCCATCTGACAGCAAGTGCAGGTGCATAAAAAGTATATTATTGAGGATTAGACCCCCAACAATCACCACCAACAAAATGGTAAAATACTTTTTATAAGCCTTTATCAAACCCGCTGTTTTCATGGGTGCAAATATGCGAATGTTAAATGGTTAACACAATACCTAAATGTAGGTATTGTTAAAGAACATAACACTCTGTTGACTCAAATACCCCTTGCAGGTTTAATACTACTCTAAATATATTTGCTTATCCTTTGGGTAATCTACGCTATAAGTAAACTTTATATTTTTTGTTTTACCCGCATCAAGTTGAACATCCCAGGTAATTATTCCAGTTTCCTCCTCCAGCATTCCACCACTTAGCTCATTGGGTTTTACCTGAATACTTTTGTCGGTAGAGATAGGTACCTGATCTTTTAATTTAAAAGTGATTGGGTTGCTTCGCTTATTAACAAGGGTTAACTCCCAACCAATGGTTTCTGTTATCTTGCTCCCAATTATCCTCCTAGAGGTAAAAACCTTTACCCTTTTTCGTTCAACCATAACTCCATTATCAACACCAATTGGCAATGTAATGGTATCGGCAACCATGGCAGGTGTGATATAGGCCGTTCCAGTATAGGCGCCGTTAAGGTATACTGATGCGTTTGCACTTAGCAGGTTAATGCCTTCGGTATTTGGTATTTTGGCAATTAGATAAACATTTGAGGATAACTTGGGCGTTGCGGTATATAGATTATGGTATTTCAATCCCATATAGCTTACCTCAACCGTAAGCGGATCCTTACCTGTGGGTAAGCTATATGGGATTGAAATACCATAATCTATGGCAAGCATTGACTCCTGCTTAACGGTATAGTTGGCCAACGAACCAGCACCATAGCTAGAATCAACTAATTCAGAAGCCTCATAGGCAATTGCTTCTTTAGCATTGGAGCGCAAGGCTCCCATTGTTGATGCCATGGGACGAGGGGGTTGAATGGGGCGTAAAAACCAAGGATAAATTACTGGTGGAGTAGCCCCAAGAACAGGCTTACCCGTGCTAAAGGTGAAGTTTACATTCTCCCAGTTCTCGCCAGTTGCATTCCTGGCCGATGCTTTAAGCACCAAATCAATGGGTTCACCAGCTCCCGCAGTTCTAATATCATAGGTTGGATTCCATCCTGCAGCTGCCGTATAATATGATATTTTAAGCGTACCATTCACGGCCTTATTGGTCAGAACAGTTATTGCCAATTCCTGATTTAGCGATACCCTATTGGCAGAAAATGGATAAAGCCTGGCTTTTAGTCTTTCAATCTCTTTGGACAAGTCGACTACTTTACGCCTATTGGCTAACTGCTCCTTTTTCAAAGAAGCAAATCTACTCTTGTAAAATTCGTATATCTGTTTAAGTTCGGCTGCGTTTACCCCATCCTGTTGCCCACTTATTGTTCTGTTGAGATTTAAAAAATTCTCTTCCTCAACTAAAATAATCTGCGCATTTTCAGTATCCTCCTTTTGTAAAAGTAAAAGAGTAAGGCTATCTCTAATTGGCTTTGCCTCCTTGGGCAAGTTTTGAGGCTCATTTGAGTATCCCTCCATTATCGATAATATGGTAAAATCGCCCCTACCCTCAACAGTAAAGGTTGAGGCATCAATTGTATTGGGTAGCTGTTTTATAATTAGTTTTGTTGTACCCTTAGGGAGGTTTACCGCAGCGGTTCGCGTTACCTGTGCGCCCCCAATATAAAGTTTTACCTGTTCAACATTTGAGTCTATGGATATTTGTGAATTTACCTGCCCCTGAGCAGCCATAAAACCGCATAGCAGAATGGCAATAATGAAAGTCCTTTTCATCTATATAATTTTAGTTTTTAAAGTAACACATGGAACCCGCCAAAACAATCATCTTTCATTTGCGAAAAATACTTCTCATGGGCTGTCCCGCACCTACGGGAGCTCGTTTCATAAAATTTAAGTTTTATAATCGTTTTGAAATTTAAGAAAAATATGCAAGATTAAACCTAAAAAATAAAGAATTAGGTAAGGTACTTACCTAAAATATCGTAAAACTGGGCTATGTTGATTGGCTTTTTTATATAGTCAACACAACCAGCCACTATGGCTCTCTCGCGATCCATGGACATGGCGTTGGCTGTTTGAGCAATTACAGGAATCAAAGGCCGTAAGGCCTTAATCTCTCGGGTAGCCTCATAGCCATTCATTTGGGGTAACTGAATATCCATAAGAACAAGATGGACTTTATCTTCAGATTTGATTATCTTGAGTGCATCCTCTGCATTTTTAGCACCCATAAATCGGGCTTTTGTAGGCACGACTATCTCCTCTAGTAACAACAACGATTCCTCAACATCTTCAACTCCTAATATAGTCTTCCCCTCCCAATTGGGTAAGTCCTTTACAACATCCTGTATTCTCCTTTCGGTTGACTCGTCGACGGGAATATATGGAATTGTAAACCAAAACAAGGATCCCTTGTCAAGTTCTGACTCCACTCCTATTTGGCCACCTAACTTATTAATTACTCCCTTACAAATAGCTAATCCCAAGCCAGTTCCGCCATAAACTCTTGCCGAGGTTTCAACAACTTGCCTAAACCTATCGAAAATCAATGCAACCTTACTACGCTCTATTCCAATCCCAGTGTCCTTCACAAAAAAGTAAAGCATTTGCTCACGTACCTCGTAGCCAAACTCAATGGAGCCTTCCATTGTAAATTTTAATGCGTTGTCCAATAGGTTAATCATTATCTGTTTTAGCCTTTCAACATCTGTTGAAACCAGCATTTCATTCCTATCAGAAGAGGAGTAGGTTAGATTAATTTCATTCTTTCCGAGTTTAACTTTTTCTGAGCTATACATAAGATGAAGTTCTACCATCAACTTATTTAGATCGTAGGTTGTACTCTTTATCTCAAGCTGATTTGATTCAATTTTAGAAATGTCGATAATATCATTTATCAACTTGAGTAAGAGTCCTGAGTTAGAGTTTATTATATCAACATACTGATCAACCTTTTCTTTTGGAGGATTTGATTGGTGCTTTAATAAATTAGCAAATCCTACGATACCGTTCAACGGGGTACGAATTTCGTGGCTCATATTAGCCAAAAATGCACTTTTTAGCCTATTCGACTCCTCTGCCGTCCTTTTTGCCTCTTCGAGAAGAATATTCTGTTTGTCAAGTTTTTCATGATGATACTTTTCAGTTTTTAGCCTTACGCTTCTTAGCCTAATTACTAAAACTAACAGCGATATGATGATTAGAAGAACTACTAGAACAAAACCAAAGGCTATAAAAACATTGGCGTTATTTCTAACAAATTCAAAAGGAGTGTTTACAAGAGTGCTCCCTTTTGGAAGTTTACTCCGTCTTATGCCATGCTTTTTAACCATAGGATAGTTAAAAGCATAATGGGTAGGTCCATTAAAGGGTTTAATGTTTTCTACCTTTTCTCCATTTAATATTCGTAGCGCTAATTTACCCGCTTCCCTTCCGTGGCAGCTACCTTTAATGATTTTTCCTCCAACAATACCATGCGCTAGATAAAAGTCCCACGTTCCATAAATAGGAACTTTTGCAGTACTTGAAATATTAGCAAGCGCATCCTCATATGGTAAATAATTCTGAATGTTATCAACATTAAACAGCAAAAAAAGAATGGCTCCTCCCTCGGATATGCCAGAGGTATATTCCTTTAACTTATCAATGCTATAATCTGATAAGATTTCAACCCCAAAGGGGTACAGTTTCTTATTTGTCTCAGCTTTTAGTTTAGCCCTCAAGGCCTCTCCTGTTGTGGTTCTGTCGAGAATAACATAAAGTGTTTGCAGGTTTGGATGCAGATTATGGATTAATTTCAGGTTGGCCTCCAGGTCAACCTCCTCAATTACACCTGTAAACTCTGGCTTAAATTCAGACCTACTGTTGATCCCACAAAAAACAATTGGAACCTCAGGGAAAAGCGATTGATGATACTCCTCCATGAATAGCAGAGCGTCGTTATCAGTAATAAGAATTATATCAATATTACTTTGGACATATTTAGCTTTGAGGAGAGAATAATATGTTGGGAAGAAAAGCTTCGAATCAACCCGTTTCGAATCAAGGCTCTCTACATACAATTCATACTGAAAACCTCCTTCATTTAGGGCTTCTTTAATTCCTGAGGTTAAACTGTCGGTCCAACTAATTTGCTGATGATAGGAATTGATTAACAGAATGTTTTTTTGCTGAACTCCAGTAGCAAAAGAATTAAGATAAAACAGCACGAGGAACAGAACCAGAAACAGCTTCCATCTGAATATTTGTTTAAAAAAGTTTAATCTTTGAGCTTCCATAAACTCTAGTTTGCTATTTTTGTGTTTAATTGAGTTTTCACCCCTAAAGATACCTCTCTTTATAAATAATGTCAATCAAAAACTAGAAATACTTTCCAATGATTAATATAGAACAAGATAAACACATAGGCATAATTGCGAGGGAACTTAACCTTACAAAAAAGCAGGTTGCCAATACCATTAAACTCCTTAACGAGGGATCGACTGTACCATTTATTAGCCGATACCGAAAGGAGCAAACCGATAGTTTAGATGAGGTTGAGATTACTGCAATTCGTGATAGAATAAATAAGCTTGTTGAACTTGAAAAGCGAAAGGAAACAGTGCTTAGTACGATAAATGAGCAGGGCAAGTTAACCGATGAGCTTCGCAAGCGGATTGAAGAATGCTACGACCCAGTAGAACTTGAGGACATATACCTTCCATACAAGCCAAAGCGCAGAACAAGGGCAACCATCGCCAAGGAGCGTGGGTTAGAGCCTCTGGCAGAGCTGATTATGAAACAGGCTGAAGGGGATATTCTGAAAATTGCTCAGGGCTATATCAATAACGATGTGCCAACCATTGAGGATGCTCTTGCAGGTGCCCGCGATATTATTGCCGAGTGGATAAGCGAGAGCGAAAGGGCTAGGAATATTGTAAGGAGACACTTTAAGCGCAGCGCAGTAATTAAATCGAGAATAGTAAAAGGGAAAGAGACCGATGGGGTAAAGTTCTCCGATTACTTTGAGTGGGATGAACCCATAGGCAAATGCGCTTCGCACCGATTCCTTGCCATGCGCAGGGGCCAAACAGAAGGTTTCCTCAAGGTTTCCGTTACCCCTGCTGCTGACGATGTATTGGATGACCTGTCAAGGGCATTTGTTAAAGGAGATACGGAATCGGCCGATCAGGTTGATTTTGCCATTGAGGATAGCTACAAACGGCTTATTGAGCCAAGTATTGAGAATGAATTTACTGCCGAACTTAAGGAGAAAGCCGACGATGAAGCCATTAGAGTATTTGCCGAAAATCTTCGTCAACTTTTACTCTCATCGCCAATGGGGCAGAAAAACGTACTTGCTTTAGACCCGGGCTATCGTACAGGCTGCAAGCTGGTTTGCCTCGACTCGCAGGGAAACCTAAAGCACAATGAGACCATTTATCCACATCCTCCCCAAAAAGAGGAAGGAAAGGCCATGAGCAAAATATCGGCCTTGGTTGACACCTATAAAATTGAGGCCATTGCCATTGGTAATGGAACTGCAAGCCGCGAAACCGAAGCACTTGTTAAGCGAATTCGGTTCAACAATGAGATTCAAGTTTTTGTAGTAAGCGAGGACGGCGCCTCAATCTACTCGGCATCATCGGTGGCCCGCGAGGAATTTCCCGACTATGATGTAACCGTTCGGGGAGCCGTTTCAATTGGTCGCAGGCTTATGGATCCGCTTGCTGAACTGGTAAAAATCGACCCTAAGTCGATTGGGGTTGGGCAATATCAGCACGATGTGGATCAATCTAAACTTAAGCAAGGGCTTGATACCGTAGTAGAGAGCTGCGTTAACCACGTGGGCGTTAACCTAAATACGGCAAGTAAGCACTTACTCACGTATATCTCTGGACTTGGGCCGCAACTTGCCAAGAACATCGTTGAATACAGAAGAGAGAATGGCGATTTTAATAGTCGTACACAACTAAAGAAGATTCCTCGCTTAGGACCTAAAGCCTTTGAGCAGAGTGCGGGATTCCTCAGAATTGCCAATGCAAAAAACCCTTTGGATAACAGTGCCGTTCACCCAGAAAGTTACCATGTGGTAGAGCAAATGGCAAAGGATATGGGATGCACAGTGGACGAATTACTTAAGGATGACGAGCTGAGGAAAAAAATCGACATCAATAAATATGCAACCAGTAAAATTGGACTCCCAACCCTTAAGGATATAATGGCAGAGTTAGCCAAACCTGGAAGGGATCCACGGCAAGGCATTAAAGTATTTGAATTTGCCGAGGGGGTTTACTCAATTAGCCACTTAACCGTGGGCATGATACTTCCCGGAATTGTTACCAACATCACCAACTTTGGCGCATTTGTGGATGTTGGGGTTAAGCAGGATGGCCTTGTGCACATATCGCAACTTGCCGATAGGTTTATTTCAAACCCCAACGATATTGTTAAGCTACACCAACACGTAATGGTTAAGGTACTAGAAGTAGATATTGAACGTAAACGTATTCAGCTAACCATGAAGGAGGTTAGTCAGTAGGAGCTAAACACTTTGGTATGGAGTAACATATTTAAACACAAAAAGCCCGACAGTTTTGTCGGGCTTTTTGTGTTTGTGGAGCTGGAGGGGTTCGAACCCTCGTCCAAACAAGGAACCAATAGGCTTTCTACATGTTTATCTTTCCTTAATTTTCGAATCTGAGCAGGTGGAGAGAAACCAACCTAGACCTTATCCCCAAATTTTTCGCCAATGGAACCGGGGAGCATCCTTTGGCTATCCCATTTGTTTTGAAGCCTCGATTCGGACAGCCAATGGGCGAAGCCCTCCGCGAGACTACTCGTCCTACCGCCCTAGGCAGCTGGATTAAGCTATAAGTACTTGGTACTTATTAGGCAGCGAGTGCGTAATTGTTATTTTCGCCTGTTATAGGTCTGAGTTCTGGGATTAACGAGCCAGCTTCCCAACGCTCGACATGCTTACCAATCCATTCATCTTGCTGTCAAATCCAAGGTCAGCCCCATGGAATAGTTCAGCAAAGATACGAATTTTATGTGTGAATTCCTAATGAACAAAACTTTCTTAACCAATGCCTTGCCAACGATTCATCGAATTAATCAGGATAAAAAAAAGAATACCCAAAAAGCCATCATTTGCTGTTGCTCCAAGTATTAATATGCCTTTTTATTTTGCAGAATGTTGATTTTGTAAAGTGTTTTATCAATGATAAAATTTTACCTAACCTGCTGGAATCTCAATCAGCAATCGGCAGAGTATTCAGTTTTAATCCTCTTGTTCTCAACCTGAAAAGTTGTATGGTTTATGCCAAAGCTCTTTCTATAGATTGCCGATAAAGTTATCGCTTTGCCCTTCGGGCATAATCAGGTGCACCGTTAGGGCAACCTGTGTAGTGCTCATTGCCCAAATATGCAGGTCGTGTAGGTCCGTTACCCCATCTTTAGAAAGAAGGAAATCTCTTACCTCCTCAAGGTTAATGTTTTTGGGCACAGCATCCAATGCCAGGTTAATTGATTCGATGAATAAATGCCATGCGCTCCACATAACAACAGCAACAATTAGTAGGCTTGTAACTGGGTCAATCCATAGCGCACCTGTTAAGGTAATCAGTAATCCTGCAACAACAACCCCAAGGGAAATGGCTGCATCGGCAACCATGTGAAGGAATGCCCCTCTGATATTAAGGTCATCCTTTTGCCCTTTGACAAACAAGAGAGCGGTAAAGGTGTTTATAACAACCCCTATTCCCGCCACAATCATCACCTGAATACCAGCAACAGGCTCGGGATTCTTGAATTTTCTATATGCACTCCAAGCGATTACAGCCACTGCACCAAATAGCAATAGGGCATTGAGAATGGAAACCAATATGGTTGTTTTCCGCAACCCATAGGTATATTTACCCTTAGGTTTCATAGTTGCCAGCCAAGCTGCTGTCCATGCAAAAACTAGCCCAAGCACGTCGCTGGCATTATGCCCAGCATCGGCAAGCAGTGCCGATGAGTTGGCAATTAACCCATAAACCACCTCAACAATTACAAAAACAATATTAAGACCAATGCCTATGGCAAAGGATTTTCTGTGAGTTACAGAACTGTTCTGCGCGTGAGAGTGGTCGTGTAAATGTACCATATTTGTAGTTCCTTTATAATCAACAAAACAATCGATAATTAGTTTTACGAATTAGTTCAAGCAAAGACTGGTAAGTATTTTAGGATTATCAATGAACTAAAAACTATAAAGTTAATAGGCTAAATTTGCAAGAAATAAACGTTACCCTGATAAAGTCACGATTTTTTGCTGGAGGGCATAATTTAGAATTTAGATCCTATTAGATTGAAAAGCTGGTGCTATATGTCCATACATTCCAAAGGTAACTTAGGCCTTATAATCTATTTTTAAACATTTGTAAGTTTCAATCAGGGCCTCCTTGTCGTCGGTAATAATTAGGAGCTTATCGGTTACCTCCAAAACCGTTTTCCCTGTTGGGACAAAATAAATATCATTACGCTTTACCAATACCGCAAGCGTATTATCGGGTAAAGGCAGGTCCATCAATCGGTTACCATCTTCTATTATGCTGCTTGTTATCTCAATTTCTGCAGTGGTAGATTTAATTTCATCTGAGAATTCTACGTCGAACTCCGTTAGCTCTTTTACCTTTGAGGATTTCTCGACCAAACCAAACCATTTGGCCACAATAGATATTGAAGTACCTTGAACCAATAGGGAAACCAATGTACACAAAAATACAATGTTAAAGATAAGCCTTGCGTGTGGAACATTCTCAACAACAGGAAAAATTGCAAAAATAATTGGAACTGCTCCCCTTAATCCGACCCATGAAACAAAAGCCTTATCCTTAAATGGCATTTTACGGAAAGGTAGCAAGCAAAGAAATACGGTAACAGGACGGGAAATAAGTATAATTGCAAGGCTTATTATTAAACCAGGCACTAGTATTGGCACCAGTTCATGAGGCCTTACCAGTAATCCTAAAGTCAAGAACATGAGCAACTGGCTCATCCAAGCTAACCCGTCAAAGAAATTAAGGGAAGAGCGTTTGTTTACAAACTTGCTGTTCCCAATTACCAACCCTGCAACATATACAGCCAAATAGCCATTCCCTTTAACAAAATAGGTTAGGGAGAAGATGAAGATACAGAAGGTAAAAACCAAAATTGGGTAAAGAGAATCGTTACCTATTTTAATTCGGTTTATTACAAATACGGTGAATTTACCGAGTAAAAATCCCGCCAAAGCACCAATCATTAATTGAAGGACTAAATTGAAGCCAACAATCCAGTAGTTGGGTACGGCCTCCATTTTAATAATTTCAATTAGGGTAATAACAAGAACGTATGCCATGGGGTCGTTACTACCGCTTTCGAGTTCAAGCGTTGGCCGAAGGTTGTTCTTTAGATGTAGCCCTTTTGAACGAAGAATTGAGAAAACAGAGGCTGAATCGGTGGATGACATCGTTGAAGCCAATAGCAGCGAGGTTAAAAAACCTATACCTGCTGACTTCATTGTCATGCCCAAAATCCACCAAATCAATATCCCTGTAATAACTGCCGTTAAAAATACGCCTAGGGTAGCTAGTATTACCCCTCGTGCAACTATGGGACGTATTTCATCAATCTTTGTATCCATTCCCCCTGAGAAGAGAATGATACATAACGCAATTGAAGCAATAGATTGTGCCACTTTAATATTTTCGAATTGTATGCCCAATCCATCGCTGCCAAATAACATACCAACAGACAGAAACAGCAACAATGCAGGAACACCAAATTTAGAGCTGGCTTTCCCCGCTAAAATACTAACAAAGAAAAGGAGTGCACCTACTATTAATACTAATTCGAGTTGAAGGTCCATGAACAAAATTTTGTCCAAAACTAATAATTATTGTCTACAATAACCCCTATTTTGCCATACTTGTTGACAATCCTTATCTGTTGAAAATATTAAAACGCATGAATTTCAGCCCTCTAATCAAATTTACCAATAATAACCTTGAACCATTTAGTGCGAATGACACTGTCATAAAAAACCTCAACATTATATTCCTTTTATTTGAAACAAGAAAGCGTAAGCGGCATTAGCAAAGAGGAAGTATACTCTAACTCGTTTCCTTATGAAGTGTATTATGAACAAATAGATATCTCTATTGCTAATCTTTTTCCAGTGGCATGTCATCAACACTCTTTTTGGTCTTTATCATCTCATCATAATCCTGATTGTGAATGATCCTTTTTCGCTCTTTAAATGCTGAATTAAAAATACTTCTTTGGGGTACAAAATCGGGAGAGGTACATTTTATTAAATCTATAATACTATGAATTACATCGTCGGTTTGATATTTTCTATTAAGATAAGAGTTCAAATTTTCCACTAAATCAGGGTTCTCTCCTTTGTATTTATTGGATAACCATAAGAAAAAAGGAATATCAAACATATAAATTGAAGCATTTGCCTCGGCATGTCCCCAAAAGTCGCGATACTCGAATAATTCTTCGCCATGATCCGGAAAATACAGAAAAAAAGAATTTGGCTGCTCGCTGCGCATCTCTTCAATAAACTCACGTAAAAGCCAATCATTGTATAATACTGAATTATCGTGGGCATTTATAATGCTAATAGGCCATGGTCTGTGGTATGGTTTAGGTTCTATACCTTCAGTATTTGTAAAACGATTAAATTCCTTGGGGTATCTAATTGTTTTATCTGAGTGGCTACCCATAAGATGAAGTACTATAAATTTCTTCAGCGCTTTATCTTTTAAAGCTATTTGAAATGGCTTCAGTAGCCTTCCATCAAAACAAATTGAAGCGTTCTCTTTTTCAAAAGTAAAATAAAACCAGTCTGATTGCAAAGCAATTGATGAAGATATTGTTGTATACTGGTCTGAAAACTCCTGATTCGAAAGCCAAAAGGTTTTAAAACCAGCACTCTTCATATATTCTACTATTGTTGGTTTTGAATACAGCAAATCCATATTCTCATGATTTGCAAAAGTGAGAACTTTTGACAGAACTGGATTAGTATGTGAATGGGGGGCTATTACATCCTCGAAAACATAAAGTTCATCTCTTATTTCATTCAATAATGGATTGGTTTGGCGAGAATAACCGTAAAGCCCCTGATGATATTTTGATGCCGACTCTCCAATCACAAGAACAACTGTTAATGCACTATCTGGCTCGAATTTAGTTATGTTCTCAGTGTATTGATGCATAGAGCGCTTTTCAATTTCCTCTATAAAAATCTTTATTTCTGATTTATATTTTATATAATTACTAATGAATTTATTGGGAGTATTGTAAAGTGATGCATCTCCAAAAAATGGGATGCAAAAAAAGCATACACCTAATAATAAACGTATAGCAAACTTTGGTTTTTTATATTCGACCCTAAAAATACTGATGGTTAAGAATAACAATACAAGCATTAGCAGAAACAAAGCAAACAGAATTTCTGTGGTTAGATATTGTTTAATATAATCAATAGCTTCTATACTATTTGTTTCCCAGATTGCATAAAAAGCACTCATCGGCATTTCTGTACCATAGGTTATAATATGGGATATTGCTGGTACACTTGCTATAAAAAACAGTAAGGATATTAAAATTGAATAGGGCTTTATTATTCGGGGAAACAATGCTGGAAGCACCAAATATATAAATGAGGCAGGTATTAGTTGGGTATACGAGTAGTAATTTAATGGGCTCTTAAAAAAAAGGGCAGAAATTTCAACAAATAAGTTTGAAATTAAAACAACTAAAAACAGGAGAAATAGTTGTTTAAAATATTGTAATTTATCCTTCTGTGTTGCGAATAAAGTGGATAAACTTTTACGAAAAATGTTTATAAGAACAATTAATGAAACAAGCACAAATAGTACTATGGAACTAGGTTTAAATAAAAAAAAGAATATTAAAAAAGAGAAACTAGCGAAAAAGAAATTGGAGCGTTGAACAATATTTGATTTTGCTGACTCATTATAACGTTTATAGATTGTTGTAATTATTTTATGCAACAACCAAAACAAGAGTGTAAACAGTAGAGCACTTGTCAGTATCCGTATCCAATTCTCTATAAAGCATGAACCAATACCAATTTGTAATAAACAATTTTTTGCCCAATTAAATTGGATTGTAGCACCGGTTATAAAACCACCCGTTAAAACTGCTATGTTTTTTTGAACATCTTTTTTAAAAAGCATTTTCTTTAAGAGGCTTGATTTAATCAAGTTATAAATATAGTTCTTATATAGTTGAGTTTATTTAATTTTTGCGGCAAAATTGGGCTTTGTATAATGTGGTTGGCTTGTTGTTTGCCAGTGAGAGACATTTCAAATTAAAACCCAAAAAACCAGGAGGCAATGGTAAAATAGATAATAACTCCACTAATATCAGCAATTGAAGTAATTAGAGGAGCACTGGCTGTGGCTGGGTCTAATTTTAATTTTGTAAATATAAATGGCAAGAGAAGACCAATTAGACTCCCATTCAAAACGACTAGTACCATTGTTATGGCAACCACTAAAACTATTTCGGGTGCTCTAAAGCTGGCAATAGCGGCAACAGCCAACGCCATGGTAACGCCAAGTAGCAAAGAGACAACTATTTCTTTTCCAATTAACTTGTACCAGTCAGATACTTTCACATCTCCAATTGCCAATGAGCGAATCATAAGCGTTGCCGATTGGGAGCCTGCATTACCACCGCTATCAATCAGAAGGGGCAGAAAGAAAATCAATGAAACCATTGATTGAATTAAATTCTCGAAACTTGATATGGCGGCGCCTGAGAATATATTCATAAAAACCAATGCAATTAACCATACTATCCGGTTTTTGTACAAAGAGAACACCCTTTCGGTTAATGGGTTGGCTATTGCAGCCTGAAATGAACCAAATTTGTGAAAGTCCTCTGTTGACTCCTCTTCAACAACGTCCATAATGTCATCAAACGACACAATGCCCATCAGTATCCCTTCGGCGTTAACCACGGGCAGGGCTACCCTATCATAATCGCTAAATGTTTTAATTGCTACTTCCTGGTCGTCCATTGCATTAAGCGCAACGAATCGATGGTCCATAAGCTCTTCTATCTTTTGTTTGGGAGATGCCAGAATTAGCTCCTTGATACGAATATCATCAATTAATTTCCATTCATTATCAACAATATAGATAACATTTAGTGTTTCTGAGTCCCTACCATATTTTCTGATATGCTCAAAAGTATGCTCAACCGTAAAATGGGGTTTAATAGCAACGTATTCTGGGGTCATCAAACGACCGATACTATCCTCTGGGTATCCTAATAGCTGAAGGGTTACTCTTCGCTCTTCGGGTAAAAGCCACTGAATAAGCTGCTGTGTAACCTCTCCCGGCAACTCTTCGAAGAATGCGGTTCTATCATCTGGCTCTATATCATTAAGCAAATCGGATAACTTTTGCTTATTATGAGCCAGGCCCTCTATAATTTGCTCCCGCTTACTCTGCGAAAGTAGCTGGAAAACTTCCTTAGCCTGTATCCTGTTCAGTAATCTGAATAGAATTATTTCATCCTTTTCAGATGTTTCCTCAATTAATTCAGCAAGCTGAATTGAGTCGTACTCATTCAATGAATACTTTAGGGTTATCCACTCCTTATTTTTGATTAGTCCGTGAAAATCGGTTTTGAGTTCAACCATTGCATTATCTCCTTATATATTATTCCATAAGGAAACATGAAGCCCTTACAGAAGTATTAGTACTTTAGTTTTACTATGATACGGGTCTTCATCCATTGATATTGGGTCTTTAAATTTGAGGGTGTAAAAGTAGGTTTTTTTTCTGGACAATAAGCCTATTCTATCAGGTTTTTAAGCCTTGTAACGATAAAAAACATTAGGGAGGAAGTTTTCATCTGAAAAATTTCCTCCCTAATAACCTAAATATCACACCAAATTGAGTGCTGCATTGCTATTTTTAAAATCCATCATTTAATTGCAACTTCCCTTTAGATTGTTTTTAGCTTTATTCCAATGTAAATTGTCCTTGGTAGCGAAGGTCCATAAATGTAATCGCTATCCCGATTACGATAATTATCAAAATCCTTCTGATAAACATTGCCCAAGTTTTTTACACCACCATATATCTCTATACCCGTATCGATGGATTTTACGGGGAATGTATAGCCCAATTTAAGGCCTATTTCCGCATACGATGGAGCGGTTCTGTACTCATTTGGGGCAAGCGTTTCATCGGGTGAGTACTTTGCCTGTAGCATCGTTCCGGTGTATAAACCATTCGCAGATATGCTTATTCTTGATGTTGGGTTAAGCATTAATACTAGGTAACCATACTCGTTGGGAGTTCTTAAAAACTTTCTTTCCGATTCAAGTCCATCGATATAGTCAACGGCTTCGGCATGTAAACTTGATTGTAGCGTAAAACCAGCTTCAATTTGCGCCTTTTTGTTGTAATTAAGATCGGAAGAGCACACGTCTGAACTCCAGTCACTGACCTTTAACTGTAGCGCCTGGCCCGTTCTGCTTTACAAATTGCTCCCCTAGTTCATCTGCACCAATGGGTTGCAAATGGAAGGCATCAGCCAACTTAGTGTAAAACCCCTCTAGGGTAAACCCTATAATATATTTTGGCTGGGGAAAATCGAAATTTATGGAGCCACTAAAACTATTTGAACGCTCTTCCTTTAAATCATCTGCCAACGAAATACGCGATACTCCTCCACCTGCAAAAGCAATATGCATATCTGCATCAAAAGCTTGTGGTGCTCTAAAGCCTGTTCCCCATGTCAAACGAAACTGGGTATAATCCTTCAACCTATATAGCAACGATAGCCTTGGACTGAGTATGGCATGGTCGAGCAAATTATGCTTATCCGCCCTTAATCCTGCTAGGAATGTGAATGATGATGACATTTTCCAGTCACTTTGCAAAAATGCTGCAATGTTTTCGGTTTTCTGGTTGGTTCCATATCCGTATTGGGGTATTGAGTCAACAATATCATCCACAATATACTCAGCACCTGCGGTTAACACATTACTCCCAATTAAGAACTTCTCAACTCTATGGTTTATCTGGGTTCCCCCTTGTAGCGTGAGGTTATCGGTAATCCCATAAGGCGGATTCTTTAAGTGTAACATTTCAGCTTCATCAAATTCCGAATCCGAACCGTACTCCTCTCTAACGGGATAAAGCCCTGTGTAATGATCCCTATCTGTAGTCTGTCCTGCAAAGTAGGCAATAAACGAAGTATTATCATCATTAAAGTTTAGTTGATAATCAAATCCTCCCATAAAAATATTGTGCACCCTTTCTTCTGACTGTTGGGCCAAATGAGGAGATTTATCAATTATTTCGCCGCCATAACGATACTCGTGCAGGCTGGTGAAACTTACTTCTATCTTTTGATTTGGGGTTGGATGGAAAAAAAGATTGCCACCAAAAGAATTGTTCCTTAACTGAGGCAACTCGGAGTAGCCATCCTTCTCTATTGTTTTTGTTCCATCGGCATTAAGCGTAACTCCAGGATGGTCGTAGGCTTCACGATCCTGTCTATTTACAAACAGAACTGCTCCGGCATTTCGCTTTTTCGACACCATGGTAACATTGGCATTCATCACGTTGTCGGTTGCTGCCCTGTTAATTCTGTGAGTTGTATAGCTTACGCTATAATTATTGCTTTTAGGTAGATGGGTTATCACGTTTACAGTTCCCCCTATTGCACTTGAACCGTATAGTGCTGAACCACCACCACGAACAA
>CALGIR010000318.1 GCA_937915475.1 uncultured Bacteroidales bacterium | reverse complement strand
GCGCTCCATATTCCCAGTGGAATTCCTATCAATAATGCTATAAAGGCAGAGGCCAATACCAATGAAAGGGTCATCATGGTCGCCTCCCAGAATCCTATGTAATAGATAAATACCAACCCTAGTATGGTAAATATGGCATTTGATTTGCTTGTTTTCCAGTAGGCTAAACCTGCAAACAGTGCTATTACTACATAGTATGGTAACCATAGCCAGAACGCTTCAATACTTCCAATAAAGGCGCTCATTCCATCACTGATGCTATCGAGAACACCAGAGAAATTGGCAGTTATCCAGTTAACACCTTTTTCTACGTAATCTCCTACTATCATAATTCTATGGCTTTTTGGATAATATCATCTATCTCTCCTCTGTCTTTGCCTGTTGATTCGGCAATTAATGAGGTGAGAGAAACCAGCCCCATTAGATGGTTGTCATCATTAATTACTGGTATTGGGTGATTGGTTTTAGTAATAAGGGGAAGCATATCATCCACTGTTGTATCGGGAGTAACAACCATAACACTTTCATTTATAATACCTTCTATGGTGGTTGTCTTCTTTTTGATAACCTCCACCACATCAGAGATATTTACATACCCCAAGAATGTACGGTTGGTTCGAACTACCGGTAATGTTTTTAATCCTGTTTCGCGCATCATTCTTAATACGGTTTGTGGTCCGTCTCTTTTCATTCGCACAATTTTAGGATTACGAAACATAATACTGCTGGCAGTTATAATGGTGCTATGGTCTACTTTTTCAACAAATGATTTTACATAATCATTGGCAGGTTGAGTAATGATTTTTTCCGCTGTACCTACCTGCACTATCTCTCCGTCATTCATTATGGCAATGCGGTCACCCAGTTTAAATGCCTCTTCTAGGTCATGGGTAATAAATAGGATGGTTTTTTGCATCTTCTCTTGCAGTAATAATAGCTCGTCTTGCATTTGTGAACGAATGAGTGGGTCGAGGGCTGAAAAAGCTTCGTCCATAAGCAACACCTCGGGTGAGTTGGCTAGCCCGCGAGCTAACCCCACCCGTTGTTGCATACCTCCGGAGAGGTCGCTTACTTTTTGATTTTCGTATCCTAAAAGGCCCACCAATTCGATGGTTTCCATGGCTTTTTCAAGCCGTTCTTCCTTGTTCACCCCTTTAAGTTCCAACCCAAAAGCAACATTGCTTAATACTGTGCGGTGTGGGAGCAGACCAAAGTGCTGAAACACCATGGCCAGCCCAGTACGACGAATCCCTAACAACTCTTTATCCGTCATACTAGTAATCTCTTGATTATTTAAGAATATTTTACCTGCTGTGGGATTGATGAGTCTGTTAACACATCTGAGTAGGGTGGATTTTCCGCTACCTGAAAGCCCCATAATAACAAATACTTCACCTTCGCGGATGGTCAAATTTGCATTTCTAACTGCCACACTACAACCCGTTTCTTCAAGAATCTCCGTTTTGCTTTTGCCTTCCTTTAAGAGTCTCATGGCTCTGGTTTTGTGCTTGCCAAAGATTAGAGAGAGGTTTTCAATTTTTATTTTATCCATAAAAAATAGATTAAAAATAGTAGCCGATGTTAATGTTAAAACGTTTCATCCATTCTGCATTTGGGTCTCCTACGCATAATCCTTCTCCAAATTTCTCATTAAACCACGGGTGGTTTTTCCCCATGGCATAATCTACATACATAAAGATTGGTCCAGCAGCGATTAATAGCCCAGGAACCAATTGTTGTGTATCAGAATAGTCGCTTATGTGTTTATCAACATAGGTGTAGTCAACATGTGCTTCAATAGAATTAATTGGACCCCAGTTTACCTGAAAGGTTTTCGCAATCCCAGCAGAGTAAGAGTTGGCTTTTGCTGCCACATTATAACCCGAACCATAAGCTCCCATTTGTACAATGTCTAGTTTTTGGTTGTTATCCGAACGAGCAGCATAATCATAAGTCAAAGCCGTAGCTTTAAAGCTCCATCCTTTACCCCATGCGGAGTGGATGTGAACTGCAAACGCTGTACTGGTTTCTGATTTATCTAAAACACTGTTGTAGATACCCCCAACTTGGGCAGATATCCCTAATTTAGTGCTTGGTAAAATGTCGTAAACCGCACGGAGATTGAATTGATTCATCTCTTTGATTGATGATGTAATAGTGTCTGTTCCATCTATGCGCTGACCAGGAACGATGTCGTACGAGTATCGACTTGCAAATCCACCACTTCCTTGTGGTTCGGCTTCACGGAAATAGGCAAAATCCAACTCCAGTTTATTTATTCCTGTATAGTTGAAATTAATCCCTATGTCATAATCATCCTCTAAACCAAAATAGTATTGGCCTTGAAAAAAATAGGAGTGGGAGGCAATTCCTTTAATTCCAAAAGGAACTTGCGAAACGCCTAACTTCATGTAAAGATTATCGGTCCAACCATATCCAAAATACCCATGATGAATAAAATGAATATTTGAATTTGGGTAAAAACGGTACTCGAAACTCAAATCTATTTTTCCTAATGACCCGTCTACATTCAAACGCCATGTGTCCCAAGTAAACTCAGGTTGCGTTTTATCGTTTACCCAGCTCTTGTCGAAAATATTGAATCGTAAAGCACCACCTATATCAAAGTGGTTTTCTTTCTCTTGCGCAACACTGGTAAAAGCCAGTGCAATAGTAAAAACTATTAAAGTTGATAACTTTAAATTCATACCTTAAATTTTGTTTTAAAATGATTAATTTATTTGAAGTGATTTGTATCGTTGGTCTGTTTTCCAATAATTTCAGACCCCTTTTGAATTATCTGCGAAGGCTCATGAATAAGGATTTGTTTTAATATACTACAAAAATATGTGATTTTAAATTCCATGAATATTGTTATACACCTATTATTTAAATAGATTTATTTATAATTGTTAAATTCTAGCGGTATGTTTGATTGCCAATCATCCATTCACTTGTATATCATAATTCAATAGTGAAATGAGCCCTGAAGAACTGGTGCTATTTATTTAATTACCAGTAGGATGTCTAAACAAGTGAAAGAAAATAATCTCGGTTCCAACTGACAAAGGTAGCCATATTATTTGCGTATAAAAAGTGAAACTCAGATAAGGTTCAGTTTAGGGGCGTTGTCATTAGTTGACTTGCAGGGGGTTACGACAATTTTAGTTTGCTGTATTAAGTTTATTTCAAGATTTTTAAATACGATGGCATTTAAAACTGAGTTTTTAACTATTCTGTGATTTGAGAAAAAAGAATGATAGCAGATTAATGGTTTTAGTTGTTTGTAATTTTTTATAACTTAGTGCTTTTAAATGCGAGGGTTTTACTCTTACTGTAAAATTATAACCATAGGTTGATGTCAAATATTATTAGCATTATAAACAATAAGGGCGGAACAGGTAAGACAACTACTGTGCTTAATTTAGGGGCTGCTTTGGCTAAAAAAAAGCAAAGAGTGCTTATGGTTGACCTGGATAGTCAATGTAATCTATCATCAGCTTTTGGAGCAAATGGCACTGAGCAAGGGATAGGGGAGTTGCTAGTTGGTAAAGTTGATATAAATAGCGTAATTATTCCTAACGGGAAATTGAGCCTTATTCCAGCAAATGAGAAACTACTCGATTATGAGTTCCTACTAAATAACGAGCCGGGCCGCGAGTATATGCTGCGTGAGCAGCTTGAGAAGGTTGCAGACAATTTCGACTTTATTCTAATAGATTGCCCTCCTAGTTTGGGCACTTTATCTACCAATTCGCTGGTTGCTGCAAATCACTTTATTGTACCAATGCAAGCAGAAAACTTTGCTTTTATTGGCCTCGACAGGATAATGCTAATATCCGAAAAGGCGAAAAAGCGTATGAATCCATCACTTGAATTGGGGGGCATTCTGTTTGTTAAACTCGCACCACGCACAAAATTTAGCCAAGCAGTAATACAGAGCCTTTCCGATAATCAGAATTTTGCAGGCAAAATCTTCAACACCTATATCCGTCAGGATATTTCGCTAATGGAATCGGGAGCGTTTAAGCAGAATATATTCGATTATGCACCAAAAAGCCGAGGTGCCCACGATTACTCCGATTTGGCTAAGGAAATACTAAAGCAATATGGCAAAAAATAAACATACAATTAACGATATACAAAAGGCGCTACTCTCAACCACTCGCTATATTAAGGAGGAGGATGAACTGGAGAAAAAAGAACCGCAAGCCAAAGCTGTAAGTGATTTAAATCAGCAGGCTAAAATTGACCCCTTAATTATGAAGAAAATCAAAATTCTTGCACCCTACCTTGGCGAAACAACAGACGAGTTTGTTAATAAAGCGTTAAGCCATTACTTAAGGCTCAAATCGCTACAGTTTGACCAAGCTATACAAAAATTAACGGAGGAGTAGTTAGTCCCGATTCATTCTAATCGTTTTTTGTACCCCTTTTATCTTACTAAGCTGGTAAAGTAGCGTATCAAGATGTTTAGTGTCCGTAACAAAAACCTGTATCTTACCCTCGAAAATACCATTTGACGAGTTTATGGAGAAAGAACGCATATTTACCTTTAAATCATTGCTTATTAGTTCTGATATTTTACTCACCATGCCCAGCTCATCCAATCCAATAATCTTAATGGTAGTTTGAAATGATTTCTCAATTTCTGATTGTTTCCATTTTGCGTTTATTATCCTGTAGCCATATTTTTGATGAAGTTGCGGTGCATTAGGGCAGTTTGTTCGGTGAATTTTAATGCCTTCCCTTATGGTTACAAAACCAAAAATACTATCGCCAAAAATGGGATTACAACATTTGGCCAGTTTGTAGTCAATATTAATCAGCTTCTCATCAATTACTAGGTAGTCAGTAGTACTGGACTTGGTTTGTTCCTTAGTCCTGGTTTTGGGCTTTTCAATTTGCTCAACGGGCTGAACACTGTCTTTCTCCTGATGTAATAGAAAACTCTTAAAATCGGATAGATTAATTTTTTCAGTTGATATTTGCTCAAAAAGAACGGCTGAGTTTTTTAATCGTAAATGCTTGGTAAGTTCCTGTACAGCCTCATCCGGATTTGGGATTTTCCAATTCTTTAACCTTCGGTAGAGCAACTCTTTACCTAGCGTCAGCTGTTTGTTCCTATCTTCCCTAATACTTTGCTTTATTTTTCCTCTTGCTTTACCCGTTATAACCTGTTGTAACCAATCAAGTTTAGGCTTTTGGCTTTTCGATGTAATAATTTCAACTACATCGCCATTTTGCAACAAGTGTTTAATGGGAACAATACGACCGTTCACTTTTGCGCCAGTACACTTACACCCAATATCGGTGTGAATATCGAAGGCAAAATCGAGCACAGATGCACCCTTTGGAAATTTCTTCAAATCGCCATTTGGCGTAAATGCAAAAATCTCCTTTTGGTAAAGATTGAGATTAAACAGATTCACCAAATCTTCCGGTGCTGATGATGATGTTTCAAGTATGTCGCGCACCTTGGTTACCCATTGGTCAAGGCTTTTATCTTGCTTTATACCCTTGTATTTCCAGTGAGCGGCCAACCCTCTTTCTGCTACATCGTCCATGCGTTTTGAGCGTATCTGAACCTCTACCCATTTTCCTTCAGGTCCAACAACGGTTGTGTGCAACGACTCATACCCATTGCTTTTAGGAACCGAAACCCAGTCGCGTAGCCTTTCGGGATTGGGCGCCCAGGAATCGGTTACAATGGAGTAGACCTGCCAACAATCAGACTTTTCCCTTTGGGGAGGGCTATTTAAAATCACCCTAACAGCAAATACATCATAAACCTCATCGAAGGTAACCCCTTGCTTTTGCATCTTTTTCCAAATTGAAAAAATAGACTTAGGCCGCCCTTTTATGTCAAATTCAAGTTCTGTTTTTTTTAGCTCTTTCTCAATGGGTTCAATAAACTCCTTAATAAACTTATTTCGCTTGGTGGTTGTATTCTTTAGCTTACGGATAATTTGCCGATACTCTTCCTCGTTGGTGTACTTCATGGCAAGGTCCTCCATTTCCGATTTTAATCGGTAAAGACCTAGTCTGTGAGCCAAAGGAGCATATAGATAAAAGGCCTCCCAGGCAACTTTTAGCTGTTTAGCACGGGGTAAACTGCCTAGCGTTCTCATGGTTTCTAGCCTATCGGCTAGTTTTATCAGCACAACCCTTGCATCGGTAGATAGGGTAAGAATAAGCTCCCTGTAATTTTCGGCCTGTGTATGGGGATTCTTTGGGTCAAGCGAGGATATTTTAGAAAGTCCTTCAACAATGTTGGCGATGCTTTTAGTGTATCGCTTTTCAATATCTGCCAAGCTAAGGAGATTATCGGTAATGGTATCGTGCAAAAGCGCTGAAACTACCGCTGTACCGCCTAGCCCAATTTCATCAACACAAATTTTCGCCACATCAATAGCATGAAAAACATAGGGGAGACCCGATGGCGAGCGCTTGTCTTTGTAGAGATTAACAACCTCTTTATAAGCCCTCGATATTAATTTAACATCATCCGTGGTTACCCTGGTTCTGCAAGCCCTAAGTAGCCCTCTATAGCGATTTACTATCTCTCTGTCCTCTTTACTTGCCTCCATTCTGTGGTTATAGGATATGCAAATTTATTAGCTCAAAGATGCACAGAAACGTTAACAAATACAAAACACTACTAAGCGCAACGGGTTTATCCATAATGTTAGTATATTTAGAGAAAATTTTCAAAAATGGTTTCAAAGGATATTGTCTTTAGAGTTAAGCAGTTGCGCGAGCAAATAAGCTATCATAATCACCAGTACTACGTATTGTCCAAGCCCGAGATATCGGATTTTGAGTACGATTTGATGCTAAAGGATTTAGAGGCTTTGGAGAAGAAATACCCTGAATTAATCAACGAAAGTTCGCCAACACAACGCATTGGAAGCGATATTTCCGAGGGATTTAAGCAGGTAGAGCACAAGTATCCAATGCTCTCGTTAGCAAATACATACTCTTTTGAGGAGCTAGACGATTTCCATAATCGCATTGCAAAAACATTACAGGAGCCATGGCAATACGCATGCGAGCTTAAGTACGATGGAACCGCAATTGGAATAACCTACCGGGATGGAAAACTTTTACGGGCAGTTACCCGTGGCGATGGCACACAGGGCGATGATGTTACAGCCAATGTAAAAACCATTAGGAGCATTCCGCTAGAACTTTATGGGAATGATTATCCTGATGAGTTTGAGATAAGGGGTGAGATATTTATGCCTCATGCCATTTTCGAGGAGCTCAATGCCATTAGGATAGAACAGGGTGAAGCGCCCTTTGCGAACCCGCGTAATGCAGCTTCTGGTACGCTTAAGTTGTTAAATCCGCAAACAGTTGCTCAGCGTAGGCTCGACTGCCTATTATACTTCTTGCTTGGTGATAATCTTCCATTCGACAATCACTACCAAAACCTAACCAAGGCAAAGGATTGGGGTTTTAAAGTGCCCAATAGCTTAGTGCTTAGTAAGGATATTGATGAGGTAAAGGAGTTTATTAGTAAATGGGACGAAAAGCGAAAAAGTCTTCCCTACGACACGGATGGTGTTGTTGTAAAAGTGAATAGTATAAAACAGCAGCAACAGCTTGGTTTTACTGCAAAAACACCCCGATGGGCAATTGCCTATAAATATCAAACTGAACAGGGCAGCACAACACTTTTGTCAGTTGATTATCAGGTTGGCCGAACGGGTGCAATTACACCAGTGGCAAATCTTGAGCCGTTACAGCTGGCTGGAACAACCGTGAGACGGGCATCGTTACACAACGCCGACCAAATTTCACTACTTGATTTAAGGATGGGTGATACCGTTTTTGTTGAAAAAGGCGGTGAAATTATCCCCAAAATTGTTGGAGTTAATACTAATTTGCGCGAACCCAGCGCTAAACCACTTGAGTATGCCACCCATTGCCCGGAGTGTGGTGCAGAGCTAATCAGGCTCGATGGAGAAGCCAAGCATTACTGTCCAAATCAAGCAGGATGCCCTCCGCAGATAAAGGGAAGGGTAATGCATTTCGCTAGCCGTAAGGCTATGAATATTGATGGTCTGGGTGAAGAAACCATTGAACTACTATTCTCACAGGGTTTGGTTAACGATATAGCAGATTTGTACGACCTAAAGTATGAACAGCTGATTGGTTTAGAGCGATTTGCACAAAAATCAGCACAAAATGCTATTGATGGCATAGAAAAGTCAAAGAAAGCACCCTTTCACAAAGTGCTATTTGGCTTAGGAATTAGGTATGTTGGTGAGACCACAGCACGCAAACTTGCAATGCACTTTGGCTTGTTAAGTAGCCTAAAATCTGCTACCTTTGACGAACTTATTGGGGTTGATGAAGTAGGAGAGAGGATAGCTCAAAGCATAGTTAACTTCTTTAGCGACGAGAAGAATTTGAAGCTTGTACAACGACTCGAGGAAGCTGGGTTGAATCTTAAGATTGAAGAACAGAGTAAGGCCTTGGGCGATGAAAAACTTAATGGCTTATCTGTAGTAATTTCTGGAACATTTAGCCGTATATCCCGCAACGAACTAAAAGAACTGGTGCTAAGCCAAGGTGGGAAGATTTTGAGTGCTGTTAGTTCTAATACCGATTTGCTGATTGCAGGCGATAAGATGGGCCCTGCAAAGCTTAATCAAGCTAATAAACTTGGCATTAAAATAATTAGCGAAGATGACTTTTTCACATTAATTGAATCTTAAATACTTTAATTAATATATGTTTAGTAAACTAAAATTAAGAATTGGTCACGCACAACTCCGTAAGAATCTCAAAGGAGTTAAACGAAACAGGTTGATATATAACCTGGATACTGCTCGTACAATTGGAATTATATTTAACGCTGTTTCCGATGACGTGTTCAACAAGGCTTTAGATTTTGCCAATTTCCTGTATCGGAAAAATTTGAATGTATCGGTTATTACATTCTATAACGGTAAGGAAACACCTCAATCTTATCTGCTAAGAAAAAACGTTACCCTATTTAACAAAAAAGAAGTTAACTGGTATTACAAACCGCTTGTACCTGCTGTTGATGAGTTTATTAAAAAAGAATTTGATATACTTATCGACTTGTCAATGAAAGAGGTTTTTCCCCTTAAATGGATTGCAACCCTATCGAAGGCAAAGTTTAAAGTGGGGAATTTATCCTATCACGGAACACCCAACGATTTAACTATCAATCTAAAGCCCAACGACGATATAGAATACTTAATATCGCAGATTACCCATTATCTGCAGCTTATTAACAATAGGTTTGCTCAGAATAGTTATGAATAGGGTTAGTTCTAAGCAGTTAAGTTGTTTGATGGCTATAGTTCACCAGAAGGAACCCTAAACAATTAAATATCAGAAATAAAAACATTTAGCATGAACTTAAAATTTAAGGGATTAGGGGTTGCAATGGTTACCCCATTCGACGAGAGAGGAAATATCGACTTTGGTTCGCTCTCAAATTTGGTTGAGCACCTAATTATTGGTAATGCTAATTACATTGTATTATTGGGCACTACAGCTGAGTCTGTAGTTTTATCGGATATTGAGAAGAATGAGTTAGTTCGTACTGTTGTTGAGCAGGTAAAGGGCCGATTACCTTTGGTTATGGGTGTTGGAGGCAATAATACATCAGCTATAATTGATACGCTCAAAACTTTCAACTTTGCAGGTATCGATGGCATATTATCCGTTACCCCATACTATAATAAACCAACCCAAAAGGGGCTTGAACTTCATTATAGAGCAATTGCAGCCCAAACAAATTTACCTATTATACTTTACAATGTTCCGGGTAGAACAGGAGTGAACATGACTGCTGAAACAACCCTAAAATTGGCTAATGAGGTTATAAATGTTGTTGCGATTAAGGAAGCATCAGGAAACCTAAACCAGCAGAGCTACATCCTCCGCGACAGGCCAGAAGATTTTTTGGTATTAACAGGCGATGATGGATTGACTATGCCTCAAATGGCAATGGGATTTGATGGAGCAATATCTGTTGTTGGTAATGCTTATCCCAAACTTTTTTCTGAGCTGATTGAACTTGCCCAACAGGGCAATTTGGCTGAGGCTCAAAAAATCCACCTAAAGCTAATTGAGATTATCGATAATCTATTTATTGAGGGTAACCCTGCAGGCGTTAAAGCAGTTTTATCGATGATGGGGATTGTTAAGAACGTACTTAGGCTTCCGCTTGCCCCTGTAAGCGATGGAACATATGCTAAACTCGAACGACTTATGAAGGGTATCTAGCAAAATTTATGTCAATCTTTTAACACTCTCAATAGGTCTTCCTTTAGTTCGTTGTACCTTGGCGTGTTCAGTTCACGCTCCGAAAAGGGTACGTTTATGCTTTTATTGGCAACAACCTCAATGGGTGCTTGGCTAAATACTATAATATCATTGCCAAGCAAAATGGCCTCGTCAACATCGTGGGTTACGAAAAGCACGGTACGTTTATCGAATTGCCAGATACGCGCAAAAGCCTTAATAAGATTTAGTTTTAGCTTAACATCAAGCCCCTTTAAGGGCTCGTCCATTAGTATAAGGGTTGATGGATAGGCAAATGCCCTTGCAATGGATACTCTCTGCCTCATTCCGCCGCTGAGCTGCGAAGGATAGTAGTTTTCAAAACCATTTAACTCTACAAGTTCTATAAAATTTTGTGCAATAATTTTGCGCTCTGCTTCGGCATAGGCATTATTTAGAACAAACTCTATGTTCTGCCGAACTGTTTTCCAGGCCAAGAGCCTGGGTTCCTGAAATATGTAGGATAGGGCTTGTCCGTTTATTCCAGTAATGGTTCCACTTGTGGGCTCAGCCAACCCTCCAATAATATTCAAGAGGGTAGTTTTTCCGCATCCCGATGGCCCAAGAATACACGTAATGGTGCCTGATGAAAATTCAATGGAGAAGTCATTGAAAAGTATTAACTCATCAAAACTTTTGCTTAGATTTTTAATTTTAATGCTCATACTTATGCTTTCCAAACTACTATTCGCTTTTCGCTCCACCTAATTAATTTCTCAAAAACAGAGCTAATTAGAACCGCTATTATGGTCCAGGCAATTACGGTGTCAACCTTCAGAAAAGTTTGTGCGGCCTGCATAGCCGTTCCAATACCGTATTGAGGTTGGCTTAACACTTCGCCAATAATAATGGCACGCCAGCCAATGCCCATGGCACTAGATGCACCGCTAATAATAAAGGGCATTATGGCGGGAATATATACCTCTTTTATAATCCTCACGCTTTTAACCTTGTAAAAAGTGGCCATTTCAGTCAGGTTGCTGTCAATGCTCCTAATCCCGAGATCGGAAGAGCGTCGTGT
>CALGIR010000317.1 GCA_937915475.1 uncultured Bacteroidales bacterium | reverse complement strand
CCAGCCTTCTATGGTTTTATCGGGATAGTATACCCCTCCAATGTAGCTGCCCTGCATTGTTGAACCGCTAAAGCTCTCCTCAAAATTGGCTCGTTGCCCCGTTGCCCCATTCCCGATGCTAAATATGCTTTCCGATGCAAGCGTATTCTCAGGATTAAAGCCCTCTTCGATTATACACCACTCATCATGCTTAAGATATGGATTCATGTTATTTTGATATATTTTATTTATACAATTATGGTACGTACCTATCCACCTATTATATCGGAAAGGCAAACTTTATTAATACTTAAATAATTCTCTCGCTAATTCGACAGTTCTAATAATACAGAACCATCCAACACTCTTTAGTAACCTATTTACGAGCTGCAATATCATCCCTATCGGTAACAAATAGAACCATGAATGCTGCAATAAACAATGAACCTCCCCCTAAAATCAGAGAGTATATTGCTTGTCCTCCAAATACTGTTACCACAAAGAAACCAAGAATACTTGCAGCAAGTATTTGAGGAATAACAATAAAGAAGTTGAATATCCCCATGTAGGTTCCCATTTTATTTGAGGGTAATGAACCTGCCAGTATCGCATACGGCATTGAGAGTATACTTGCCCAGGCCAAACCAACTCCTAGCATTGGGACTAAAAGCATAATTGGATTGGATACAAAGAAAACCGATATCAATCCAACACCTCCAGCTATAAGTGAAATGGCATGTGTAATCTTCCGACTGGTTAACTTTGCTAAATACACCAACAAGAAAGCCACAACTGCAGCAAAAAGATTGTAGGCACCAAACATAACACCAACCCAGTTGGCTCCAGTATTATACTCACTAAGTATTACCTTAAATCTTTCGAACAACTCTTTATCAATATTATAAAGATTATCATAGAGTTGAACTTTTTTGTCTCCACTACTCTCGCCCTCTTTTAAAAAAAGATTTAAAAGGCGAACAGGAACAGCAACTTCTGCCTTCCCTTTATCAAAATGAGTCTCAATCTTTTGTATCTCATCATTAAAAACATCGTATTTAAAATCGGATTCAACCACATCTTTGTCAGCCAATAATCGTTGTTGCTCAATCTTAAGCTGATTGAATTCACCCTGCGATATTTTCATATCATAAATATGGCTTGTTACCCCAGCTGTAGTATAAATCCACATGGCAAAAAGGGCAAACCAGCTAAAAAACTGAACTACAGCAAGCTGAGCCATGGTTTTGGGCATGTTAAACAGGTCGTTCATAACCACAACTAAACCACCGCTATTCCTTTGGGCATTTTTAAGTAGCCCTACTATAAATTGAATAATACCAAACGCTAAAATTCCAACTGTAACAATATAGAGCTTAGCGTCCAGCTTAAAATACCAAACTCCTATTGAAAGGGCTAATCCCGCTATAAGCCAAATTGCACTTTGCTTAAAGAAATATCTGCCCGAGAACTCTTTATGGCTTATGATAGATTCAGCTCCTGTTTTCTCCTTAACTTCTGCTTGCTCAGCCTCTTCAAATTGTTTAAGCTCTTTGGGAGAGTACTCTTTGGTTTTGATTACCGTCCACATTACCGCACCAAAAAAAGCGATTGCACCAAGATAAAACGACCATTTTACTGAGGGGGGGATTTGCCCCTCTGGGGCAGTATTTGCTATATTAAACCACTCTGTTAATACATAAGGTAATACGGAGGCAACTACAGCACCCGTTCCAATAAAAAAACTTTGCATGGCAAAACCCTTTGTACGCTGCTCACTAGGAAGCATATCGCCAACAAAGGCTCTAAAAGGTTCCATTGAAACGTTGATAGATGCATCGAGTACCCAAAGCATCCCCGCAGCTACCCACAATACGGGTGAATTGGGCATCACAATTAATGCAAGAGAGGCTAAAATGGCGCCCACTAGGAAGA
>CALGIR010000316.1 GCA_937915475.1 uncultured Bacteroidales bacterium | reverse complement strand
AATAACCGTAAGGTTATCGAACAAGGGCTGCATGTAGGGACCAATTTTGTCGTTTACATCGCCTGGCAAAAAACCTATATCCCGATTTGCCAACGGCACAATAGGACGGGCAAGTAGAATTTGGTTAAAGTTCTTCTCCTGCTGTAGCGCAGCAGCTAAAGCCAAAAGGGTTTTGCCTGTACCAGCCTTACCGGTTAAAGCAACCAACTGAATCTCGGGGCGCATTAGTGCATCGAGGGAAAAGGTTTGCTCTGAGTTGCGTGGGTCGATGCCATAGGCTCTTATCTTCTCAATCCGACCAATGCTATTTGTGGCCTGATTGTAGTGCCCAAGCGCGCTCGATTTTGTTCCCTTTATAATGAAATACTGATTGGCATACGGCTTCTGCCCTATCTCCTTTGCATCAACTCCCTCGTAACCATTATACATCTTTTGCACAAGAGCATCATCAACCCCCTCAACAACAACAATCTCCCGATTAAGAGTGTCAATATCCTTAATCTTATCCGATAGGTAATCCTGAGCCATTAACCCCAACGACTTAGCCTTCATCCTAAGATTTATGTCTTTAGATACAAGAATCAGCGGATGCTTTGGGTCTTCCTTCTGTAGATACTTTGCAATGGCAAGGATACGATGGTCGGGGCTCTTTTCTGCAAACGACTGCTCCATCTCCGGTGAGAAAGGCTTTCCTGTTTCTATCCTCAGTTTTCCGTGCCCTTTACCAAGTGAGATACCCCCGTTAAACAGATTATCACCAGCAATTTTATCGAGTTCACGGGCAACCTCACGGGCATGAAAATTTATCATCTCATTACCCTTCTTAAAGTAATCTAGTTCCTCAAGTGCAACTATGGGGATAACAACATCATTCTCCTTAAAATTATAGATACACGTATGGTCGTGAAGCAATACGTTGGTATCTAAAACGAATACTTTTTTTGCTTTAACTGCCATAGGATAAAATTAATTTAAAAAAATTCTCTAACATCAAACTTAGCAAAACAGAAAGCATTTTATACTCATGAAACCTAAATCTTTATCAACATAAAGACAACATTATCAACATAAACTCAGCAATGAAATTGCAACAGATTATATAAAAATGGCTAACATTGCACATAATTTTTTTACACCAATTTACCGATGAACTATCAGCAAACGCTCGATTATCTTTACTCGCAGCTCCCCATGTACCAAAGAGTTGGCAAAATGGCCTATAAGGCCAACCTTGACAACACCATTGCGCTCGACCAGCACTTTAAGCATCCGCACACCAAATATAAAACCATTCATGTTGCAGGCACCAACGGAAAGGGCAGCACTTCGCATATGCTAGCCTCCGTACTAATGGACGCAGGCTATAGCGTTGGTCTTTACACCTCGCCACACTTAAAGAGTTTTAGAGAAAGGATTAGGGTTAATGGACAAATGGTACCTGAACAATTTGTGGTGGATTTTACGGCTTTGCATCAAGGAATATTCGAGGAGTTGAAACCTTCGTTTTTTGAGATGACGGTTGCCATGGCTTTTGAGTACTTTGCACAGCAAAAGGTTGACGTGGCAGTAATTGAAGTGGGCCTAGGCGGCAGACTCGACTCAACCAACATAATATCTCCAGAAATATCGATTATAACCAATATTGGTCTCGACCATACCGACTTGCTGGGGAACACTATTGAGTTAATTGCAGCAGAAAAAGCGGGAATAATTAAACCAGATACACCAATAGTTATAGGTGAAACCCAACCTCAGCTTATAGCGCTTTTTGAGGAACGGGCCAAAAAATTGAATGCTCCTATCCTATTTGCCGACAAGATGTACTCTGTGAGCATCAAAGAATCAAACGAGCAAGGCAAACAAGCCTTTAAAGTTGAGAGAAATGGCTCAATACTCTTTGAGAATTTAAGTATCGACCTGTTGGGAAACTATCAGATTAAAAATTTACCTGGCGTTTTAACCGCCATTCCTCTACTTGTGGAGAAAGGTTTTTGCATTAAAAAAAAGAATATTACAAACGGATTGGCCAATATTGTTACTAAAACGGGGCTAATTGGTCGTTGGCAGTTGCTAGGGAGAAATCCATTAATAATATGCGATACTGGTCACAATGTTGATGGGATTAGATGCATTGTTGAGCAGATATCAAAAACACCCCATAATAAAACCCATTTCGTTCTTGGTATGGTTGGCGATAAAGACATTGATGGAATTCTTGAGCTACTACCCAAAAGCGCAAGGTACTACTTTGCAAATGCAAGTATTCCGAGGGCTTTAAGCGTAAACGAGCTTGCAACCAAATCAAAATCCCATGGGTTAATTGGCCAATCGTACCAAAGCGTATCAGAGGCAATAAAAAACGCAAAAACAAATGCTCAACCTAACGACCTGATTTTCATAGGTGGGAGTACATTTACCGTAGCCGACGCCTTAATTTTACAATAATTCATTATGAAAATTTTGTATAATTGAAAAATGCGTGTATTTTTGCAACGCTTTAAACGAAAAGTATAAACACAAAAATCATGGGAGTTTAGCTCAGCTGGTTCAGAGCACCTGCCTTACAAGCAGGGGGTCACTGGTT
>CALGIR010000315.1 GCA_937915475.1 uncultured Bacteroidales bacterium | reverse complement strand
GACACATCACGGTTCACGCCGGCACTTTTTTCAATCTCCTGCACAGCTAAAAGTTGATGAGTGGGAACTGGAGTTTGTTGGAGCACGTAAGGAATCGTACCGCTCCGATTCAAGAAAGCCCATAGTTGAGGACGGTACCATTGAAGACGATCAGCTGCGCCGCGATTTTACCATGAACACCTTGGCCATTAGTCTACACCCAAACTCATTTGGTAAATTAGTTGATCCCTTCAACGGCCTTGAAGATATTAAAGACAGAACCATTAGAACGCCCCTTGACCCCGACAAAACCTTTATTGATGACCCACTACGAATGATGCGGGCGATTAGGTTTGCAACACAGCTTAACTTCGATATTGAGCAAAAAACCTATGCTGCACTATCAAAAAACAAGGAGCGACTAAAGATTATATCGAAGGAGCGCATAATTGATGAGGTTAATAAAATACTGATGGCAAAACGTCCATCAACTGGCTTTCTGTTACTTGAGCAAACTGGATTGCTCGAACAATTTTTCCCTGAATTATGTGCTCTTAAAGGAGTTGAAAAGGTTGAAAAGCACAACCATAAGGATAATTTCTACCATACGCTAGAGGTACTTGACAATGTGGCAGAAAAATCGGACAATCTATGGCTGCGGTGGGCTGCATTACTTCATGATATTGCCAAGCCTGCAACCAAAAAGTATATCAAAGGGCAAGGCTGGACTTTCCATGGGCACGAATTTTTAGGCTCGAAAATGATACCCAAAATTTTTCAACGCCTAAAAATGCCGCTGAACGATAGGATGAAATATGTTCAAAAACTAGTACAACTTCATTTACGCCCCATTATACTGTCAAGCGACGAGGTAACCGATTCTGCCGTGAGAAGATTACTCTATGATGCTGGTGATGACATTGACGATTTAATGACCCTCTGTGAGGCGGATATCACCTCAAAGAATGATGTCAAGGTAAAACGATACCTGGCAAACTTTGAACTGGTGCGTAAGAAACTAGTTGAGATTGAGGAAAAGGATGCTGTTCGTAATTTTCAGCCCCCAATTAGCGGCGATATGATAATGACAATGTTCAATATTAAGCCTAGCAAACCTGTTGGGCTAATAAAGGATGCCATAAAGGATGCCATTTTGGATGGGAAGATAAAGAACAATTTTGATGAGGCCTTTGAGCTAATGCTTACCCTAGGAAAAGAGTTAAAGCTTACCGTTGCAAAAACTAAAAAAGAAATAGAAGGGTTAAGATAATTTTTCTAACCATTACTGTACAGAGAATATATACAGAAAAAGCGCAATTAACTGCGCTTTTTCTATTTTCATAATTGCTTATCAACCAAAATCATCATAGGCAACCATATCATCGGGTACGCCTAGGTCATAAAGCATTTTAAATACGGCGTCGTTCATCATGGGCGGACCACAAAGGTAGTACTCAATATCCTCAGGAGCATCATGCTTTGTAAGGTAGTTATCAAGGATTACCTGATGGATAAAACCTGTAAACCCTTCCCACTTATCCTCGGGCTTTGGCTCTGAAAGCGCAATATGGAAAGTAAAATTTGGGAACTGTCTTTCGATATTTCTAAAATGTTCCTCATAAAAAATTTCACGACGCGAGCGCGCCCCATACCAAAAGGATGTTTTACGCCCAGTTTTTACCGTATTAAACAAATGGAATATATGAGAACGCATGGGTGCCATTCCGGCTCCACCTCCAATAAACATTATCTCATTCTCTGTATCCTTTATAAAAAACTCTCCATAAGGTCCACTTATACTTACTTTATCGCCAGGTTTAAGAGAGAAAATGTAACTGGAGCAAATGCCAGGATTAACCCCCATAAATGCATTCTTAGTTCTATCCCATGGTGGAGTTGCAATACGTATGTTAAGCATTATAACATTATCCTCAGCGGGATGATTAGCCATGGAGTATGCTCGATATGTTTCTTCGGTATTCTTCATCTTCAAACCCCACATGTTAAACTTGTCCCACTCATCGCGGAATTCTGGTTCAACATCAATGTCCTTCGAGAAATCTACCTCAAGTTTTGGCACATCTATCTGTATATAACCGCCCGAACGAAAATCAAGTTTCTCGCCCTCGGGAAGTTTAACAACAAGTTCCTTTATAAAAGTGGCTAAGTTCCTGTTGGAAACAACCTCACACTCCCACTTTTTAATTCCCATTACCTCTTCTGGTACCTTAATCTTAATATCCTCCCGAATCTTCACCTGGCAACTCAAACGCCAGTTATCCATTTGCTCTCGGCGAGTAAAGTAGCCAACCTCAGTTTGAAGAATACTTCCCCCCCCCTCAAGAACTTGACATTTACACATGGCGCAGGTTCCCTTGCCCCCACATGCAGATGGCAAAAAAACACCATTATT
>CALGIR010000314.1 GCA_937915475.1 uncultured Bacteroidales bacterium | reverse complement strand
CCAAAAAGATAAGCACTAACGATGAAACCCCAGAGGAGGTATACCAGCGCGCTGGGATTTACGCCGAATTTGGTAAAATTATCTGCATCTCGGTTGGGCTCATTGTCAATAAGGAAGATAAAGTATTTTTCCGCGTTAAATCGTTTGCAGGACAAGACGAGGCGGAGTTGCTTACTGGTTTTGCTGACATGCTAAATAAGTTTTCGGCTAAACCAAAAGCCACCCTTTGTGCCCACAATGGCAAAGAGTTCGATTTTCCATACATCGCCCGCCGATGCTTAATAAATGGAATCAAACTACCGAAAATCCTCAACATTGCAGGCAAAAAACCTTGGGAAGTTTTGTTTCTTGACACCATGGAACTATGGAAATTTGGCGACTACAAGCACTACACTTCTCTCAACCTACTCACCCACATCTTTAATATCCCCACGCCAAAGGATGACATTGATGGTAGTCAGGTTGCTGAAGTGTTCTATAAGGAAAAAGATTTAGACCGAATTGTTCGATACTGCGAAAAGGATGTTTTGGCCGTTGCTCAGCTTCTTTTACGATACAAAAACGTGCCAACTATTGACCCCAATAACATTGAAGTTGCCCACTAGCCGTTTAGGCTATTCAAAAATTCATACAGTACGCTCAGAAAATCGCGTGGATTTTCGGCATGGAGCCAATGCCCTGCATTACTAATCACATCAACCCTGTAGTTACTAAAATAGCTTCCTATTCTAGCAATTCCTTCAGCACTTATGTAGGGTGATTTTTCGCCTTTAATAAATTGCGTTTTTACCGAAATTTGATGCTCAACATCAAAAGGTAAAGAGGGTAAGATAAGGGATTCTAGATTTTGGCTCAATGCCTCAACGTTTAACATCCACCCGAAAGAACCGTCGTCCTCCCTTTTTACATTTTTAAGGAGAAACTGCCTAACCATTTTGTTGGGCACCGATACGGATAAAGCGCTATCCAAATCGTCTCTATTGCTTACGCTCTTAATATCAAGACTAAGCAAACCCGAGAAAATTTGTTTGTGTACATTGATTTGCTCAATATCCTGGCCTAGCTGTTTGTCAAGACCAAAGGGAATAATATCGGCTATTACTAATCCTTTAAGCAACTGGGGATATTGGTAAGCAAAAAGCGATGCTGTTTTACCTCCCATTGAATGTCCAAGAATAACAGCATTTTGTAGCGAAAGTTTTTCAAAAAGGCGATGTAAATCGGAAACCATAAGGTCATAGGTATGGACTGTGCTGTGGGGACTACGACCGTGGTTTCGCTGATCGACCAAAATCACACGATTCTGCTTCGATAGTTCCCTGCCTATACTCATCCAGTTATCGGATGCGCCATAAAGCCCATGCAGAATAACAATGGGCTCACCAGAGCCCATTTCGCGATAGAACAAATCCATACAGCTATGCTATGTTTAATTTTCTAAGATACATCTGTATTGTATTCTCGAGCCCATAGTAAAGGGCATCGGAAATAAGGGCATGCCCAATGGATACCTCTTCAATCCAAGGAATGCTTGCAATAAAGAAATTAAGATTTTCAAGGCTTAAATCGTGCCCAGCATTAAGACCAAGACCAATCTGCCTTGCCTCTTCAGCTGCCTTTACAAACGGGTCGACGGCCTTTGCAGGATTACTACCATATCCAATGGCATAGGGCTCTGTGTAAAGTTCAACCCTATCGGTTCCTGTATCCTTAGCATGCTTAATTAGTTCAGGATTGGCATCAATAAAAATTGACGTTCTAATGCCTGCTTCCCTAAATCGTCTAATAACCTTTGTCAGGAAATCCTTATTCGTTTTAGTGTCCCAACCAGCATTGGAAGTTATTGCATCGGGCGGATCGGGTACCAGCGTTACCTGATGTGGCTTAACCTCAAACACTAATTCCATAAAAGATTCCGAGGGATACCCTTCGATGTTAAACTCAGTGGTAATAAGTGGGCGAATATCCCGAACATCGTTATACTTAATATGCCGTTCATCGGGGCGCGGGTGGACAGTGATACCGTGTGCGCCAAAGTGTTGACAGTCTATTGCAGCATTTAGTACATTGGGTATATCACCTCCTCTGGCATTACGAATGGTTGCAATTTTATTAATATTTACGCTTAATCGAGTCATATATAATTATATTTGGGGTTATCTTTGCAAAGATAAGCTAAAAATTAAAGGGTAATAGAGAATGGTGGCAAAAGAGATGATATCAGATGTTATTCCATCGTTGAAAACCTCCGACACGGGTATTTCAGCACTAAACTGGATGGATATCTTTAAGGTAACCCACCTCCCCATTGTAAATGATAAGGAGTTTCTGGGTTTAGTATCGGAAACCGACATATACGATCTTAACATGCCCGAGGAACCACTGGGCAATCATCAGCTCTCACTTGTTAGACCATACGTAACAGAGGAGCAACATGTTCTTGAACTCATTGAATTAGCCTCAAGGCTAAAGCTTAGCCTTATACCAGTACTCGACCATAACAAAAACTATCTTGGTGTAGTAACCATAACCGATTTGCTCCACTACTTTGCCGAAATAACTGCACTTACTAATCCTGGAAGTATAATTGTTCTAGAGTTGAACCATAACGATTACTCATTGTCCCAAGTAGCCCAAATTGTTGAAGGT
>CALGIR010000313.1 GCA_937915475.1 uncultured Bacteroidales bacterium | reverse complement strand
ATTAGGGTTATGGATGTTCCCCTCTCGGTTAGCATATCGTCAAGTTCGCGGGCTTGAATTTTGGTACGCGGAAAACCATCGAAAACAAAGCCGTTGGTTTTGTCTCGAAATTCGTCAAGCCTACGACCAATGATACCAATTACCACCTCATCGGGAACCAGTTCTCCTCTATCCATGTACTTTTTTGCCACAATGCCATTAGGAGTTTGTCTTTCGATAGCATTTCGAAGGATGTCGCCTGTGGATAGGTGCATTAAATTGTACTTTTGGATAATCTTTTGTGACTGGGTGCCTTTACCTGCTCCTGGGGAGCCAAATAGAACTATGTTAAGCATTTTGTTTTTTTTTAATAAACATCATAGCGTTATAGTAGAGTGTAAATATCAGCCAAGTTTCTGCCTATCCCATTGTAGTCTAGCCCGTAGCCAACAATAAAGTCGTCAGGAATAGATTTGCCTATATAGTTAACCTTTATTTTTCCCTTGTAAGAGCTGGGCTTGTATAGTAGCGTTGCTACTCTAACTTCTTTGGGTTGATACGAATTAAGAGTGGTTATAAGTTTGCCCAGTGTTATGCCAGTATCCACAATATCCTCAAGAATTATAACCGTTCTGTTCTTAATGTTTTCAGTAAGCCCAATAAGTTCATTAACTGTACCGGTGGATGTAGTACCCTTATAAGATGTAAGTTTTACGAATGTTATCTCGCAAGGAAAGTTGAAGTGACGAACGATGTCGGCTGTGAAGATAAATGATCCGTTAAGGACGCTGATAAACAGTGGGTTCTCTTCATGCTCCATGTCCTTATTAATAATCTCGGCCATTTTTGCAATGTCATTCTGAATTGAACTTGCAGGATAGCTAATCCTGAACTCTTTATCCCACAGTTTAATGGTTTTCATGCTCCCAAATGTTTAGGCAATTAATGTTTTCTGGTGTTTTTCGAATTAAATTCATCCGTTGGCAAAAGTAATAAAATATAGTGAGGGGAGATAGCTGTTTCAATGAATATATGGCAAATCCTATTATTTGCTGTTTACTATATTTTGTCTGTTAAATTTAGTGGTAACTGTATAAAGTATCCTTTACTCATAATCAAAGACTTCATTGGGAAAGTATAGTTTTGGGCTATGCAAGTTGGTCATGTTTTTGTTAATGGGCAGTTAAAATATTATCGACATTTCTTTTATTGGAAACGGGAAAACTCATCAAACTTGTAGTTTGGCTTACTCAAATTGTTGGTTTTCTTGTTTTGTGCTATGATACTTCAAGTTTATGATACAGTTTGTGTCTTAAACCGAATTAGTTTATCCATATTATCTGGTTTTTTGATTGTAAAAGTAAATCAAACTTATGCTTTACCTTTGCTCCGCACACGTTTTTTATTGATGTTTCAATTTTTAGCATAGTTTTACAGCTTCTTGAGCAAACCTTTTAGGCTTGGCTAGTCAAACACATTAGTAAGTTTTTAACCAAAATTTTTATGATAAAGAAAACAGCAGGTGTTTACCTTAGCGCTATTGTGGCTATGGTGTTCTGGGCATTCTCATTTATATGGTATAAAGAGGTTTTGGTTGCATACAAGCCCATTTCGCTTGTGCTAATGCGCCTAATTATATCTAGCGTTTTGCTAATTGCAGTAACCGCATCGCTGGGTAGACTTAATAGGATTAAAAGGAAGGACATCAAAACCTTTATTCTGATGAGCTTTTTATCGCCATTTCTTTATTTTTTGGGAGAGAGCTATGGTGTTAGCTACATGCCCTCAACGGTAGCTGCGGTAATTATTGCTACCATACCCTTGTTTAGCCCCATTGGAGCGTACTATTACCTTAATGAACGGATATCGATGATGAACTTTTTGGGCATTGTTGTTTCTGTGGTAGGTGTGGGTTTAGTTGTTTTTCATAAAGGGTTTAACCTGTCGGATGTACATCCAATAGGCATTGCGTTTATGCTATTGGCAGTGGTATCAGCTTTGGGTTACTCCTTAATTGTTAAGAAGTTGTCCGACAGGTACAATGTTTTCTCCATTGTGGCCTATCAGAATCTAATTGGAGTATTCTTCTTTTTGCCCCTTTTCTTTTTGCTTGATTTTAAGCAGTTTATTCAGGTTGTTCCCACTTGGGATGTAATAAAACCGCTGCTGAGCTTAGGGGTGTTTGCCTCTACCTTTGCTTTTATATTTTTCACCTATGCCATAAAAAACTTAGGTATTTCAAAGGCTAATATCTTTACAAATGCAATTCCTGTGCTAACAGCTATTCTTGCTTTTTTTATTCTGGACGAGGAGATAACTCCTGTGAAAATGGCTGGTATTTTAGTGGTAGTGCTTGGGCTTTTTCTATCCCAATTACGCAGGGGGATGTTTAAAGGATTGTTCAGGAAAAGGGATACGGAGGACTTCCTGCTTAGGAATTGAATGATTAGGTTATTGTTGATATCTGAGAGGCATTTGATAAGAACAATAACTACGTTTTAAGGGATTGTTCATAGAACTTATATCACCTAAACGATGGAGCGTTGGAGTTTACGGTACAAACACTTTTAGAGCCAGATGCTCTACACTGAAGTTTAGTGGTGACTCCATAGTAATTGGTTCGCCGTCGAAATGCATAACATTGGAATCGAGCTGTTCGATAGTTATCTCTTTTACCTTAAAGGCTTCAACAAACTTACTTTTTCCAATGCGCTTTACGAATAGTCTCATCCCCATCGATGGAGAAATGTATTTAGGGAATGGCGACATAATAGTTACGTCCAGCATGCCATCGGTTATATCTGCATTGGGTGCAATATATGCATTGTTGCCATATTGCGCTATGTTGGCAACTGTAATTAAAAAGGCTGCCTTTTCAATAGTTTGGTTGTTAAGGGTTATTCTATAGCGTTTTACCTTGTAGTGTAAAAACACGAGAATTGCTGTTCTAATATAATTTATAAAGCCCCTTTTCTTGCCTTTGGCAAATGAGTTGCCTACTTGTGCATCGAATCCAACACCAGCAGTGCAAAAAAACGGTTGCTGGTTTACCATCCCCACATCAATAAGCGCAATTTTATCGCAATTAATCAGCTTAATTGCTTTCTCAATTAGGAAAGGAATTCGCAGATGGCGCGCAAATCCATTCCCCGAGCCAATGGGGATAACACCAAGTATTGCATCGGTATGTATTAGGGCCGATGCAACTTCGTTTACCGTTCCATCGCCACCCATGGCCACAACCCTTTTTATACCTTTATCAACATATTCTCGTGCAATAGTGGTGGCATGTTTTACCCATTGGGTGTACTCAATGACTGCAATAAATCTTTTGCTGTCAAGGGTTTTTTCAATTTTTTTCTCAAGGTTTTTTAATACCCCTTTTCCCGATTTGGGGTTTACGATAAACAGTACCTTTTCTCTCTCTCTAATCACAAGTGGCGAATAAGTTTTGTGTGTATTAACAATACTACAAAGTTAACTTTATTTTTGCCATAGGGATGTTAAATATTCTTTATGTTATTCAAAGTGTAAATACCTTTTAGGTAGAGCATAATTCAAAATATTATCTAGTCCCTATACTAAACCAAAGGTTTTTTAGTTTTCATAATGTACTTTTGTGGGTGCTAGCTTAACGTGTTTTAAGATGATGAAAAGATTTTTTGCTGTTTTTACTGTACTTTTGGTAACAGTTTTTAGCCTGTATGCTCAGGTGGGTGGCAAGAGCACCTACGGATTTTTAAATCTAACAATAACCCCAAGAAGCGCTGCGCTTGGGAGTAAAGTTGTTGCTCTTGATGAGCCCGACCAAGGCGTGGCTTTATTCAATCCAGCACAGCTGTCCAGCCAGCTTCATAATCAACTATCACTATCGTATGTGTCTTATTATGCTGATATTAAGTATGCTTTTGTTACATACTCAAGGCATCTTGAGGGGGTAGGCACTTTTGGTATCGGTATGCAGCATGTGGGTTATGGCGATTTTATCGAGGCCAACGTAGTTGGGCAAATTACCGGAAGTTTCACCGGCTACGACATGGCTCTTCATTTAACCTATTCGCGCTCAATCGATAGCTTGTTTACGGTTGGTGTAAACCTAAAACCCATTTACTCGCACCTGGAACAGTACACCTCGTTTGGTATTGCTGCCGATGTAGGGGTTTCATTCTTAAGTCGCAATGGGCTTTCATCGGCAGGAATTGTTGCAAGAAACATTGGTACTATGCTTAAGCCCTATACTCCCGATACTTGGGAATCTTTGCCTTTTGAATTATTGATTGGTGCAAGTCAAAAATTTAAGCATGCTCCGTTTAGGCTTGTGGGTACTTTTCAGCAGGTTCAAACAACCAGCCTTTTTTATGAACGAGAAGATAAGAACTTTTCTCTTTTTGGCGATGAGCAATCCTCAGAGACACCACTACTCAAGAGGATGGGTAACGAGATAATTAGTCACCTAATTTTAGGGGTTGAGTTCGTTCCCATTACCAATTTCTACATAAGAGGAGGATATAATTTTCAGCGTCGGAACGAGATGAAGATTGAGGACCGTGCCGCTACTGTAGGTTTTAGCTGGGGGGTAGGAATAAAGATAAACAAGTTTTACATAAACTATAGTAGAGCAACTTATCATCTGGCGGGTGGTTCGAACCATTTTTCCATTAGCACAGGCCTTGATGATTTTTTCAAGAAAAAGAATTTATAGGCTAATTTTCTCTTTTTAAATTACCTTTGTACTGTATTTAATAGGGCATTCAATGTCCTTGTTTATTAGTAATAACACATCTTTGTTTTTGTGAATAAACCAATGATTACAATCGCCGTTGACGGGTACTCCTCGTGCGGGAAGAGTACTTTTGCCAAGGCCATAGCCAAAAGACTAAACTATATCTATATTGATAGTGGTGCCATGTACAGAGCGGTTACTTTAGCATCTATCCGCGAGGGTATTGCAGCCAGTTCTGGCATAGATGAGGTTAGACTAGCAGAACTTCTCAAGGATATAAAGGTTGGTTTTGTGAAGGATGTATCTGGAGATGGATGGCTAACTACGCTTAACGGAGAGGTGATTGAGCGCGAAATACGTACACTTGAGGTTTCGGGGCTAGTAAGCCCCGTTTCGGCCATCCCCATGGTGCGGAGTAAAATGACACAGCAGCAGCAGGAGATGGGTGAGCAGAAAGGAATTGTGATGGATGGTAGAGACATTGGAACCGTGGTATTTCCCAAGGCTGAACTAAAAATATTTATGACTGCCGACCCCATAATCCGTGCGCAGAGAAGGCTAAAGGAGATGGATGGTAAGGGTGAGAAGGTTACCCTTAAAGAGGTGCTGATGAATATCGAGGAGCGCGACCGCATTGACGGCAGCCGCGATGTTGCCCCTTTACGCCAAGCAGTTGATGCCATTGTGCTCGATAATTCACATTTAACGGTTGAGGAGCAGATGAATTGGTTTGATAACATTTATAAAGAGGTAGTTTCCAAATTGCCGTAGATTATTTTCTTTTAATAAGCGATGGAAAGAAAGAAACCATTACATATTGAGATTGATAAAAGTTCGGGCTTTTGCTTTGGGGTAGTCAACGCCATTTCGCAGGCCGAAAAGGAGTTGCAGAGTGAGGGAACTTTATATTGTTTGGGCGAAATTGTTCATAACGATATGGAGGTGGAGCGACTAAAGTCATTAGGGCTAAACACCATAACGCATGCCGACTTAGGGCAGCTGCAGGGTAAAAAAGTACTTTTCAGAGCGCACGGCGAACCACCTGAAACCTATAGAAAAGCGTTGGATAAGGGCATTGAGATTATTGATGCATCCTGCCCAGTGGTGCTCAAACTTCAGGTAAAGGTTCGGGAGGGATGGGAACGCATGCAGCAGGTAGGCGGAGAGGTAGTTATTTTTGGAAAAAAAGGACATGCCGAAGTGCTTGGCTTGGTGGGGCAAACCCAAGAGAATGCCATTGTTGTTGAAAGCATTGATGGAATTGAAAAGTTAAATTTCGCAAAACCCATTGAGCTGTTTGCCCAAACCACTAAAAGTGCCGACGAGTACAAAAGAATTGCCGATGAGATTAGGCGGAGAATGATAGCTGCAAGCCATGGTGAGAGCATCAATTTTAAGGTGCATAACTCCATTTGCGGACAGGTTGCAAACCGAAAAACTGAGCTAAAATCCTTTGCAAAACGCTTTGATGCCATTATTTTTGTCAGCGGCAAAAACAGCTCAAATGGTAAAATGCTTTACGAGGTATGCAGGTCGGTTAACCCTCACTCACATTTTATAAGTTCACCCAACGAACTAGTTTTAGACTGGTTCAAAGATGTTGATTCCGTTGGCATTTGCGGAGCAACCTCCACACCGCTTTGGCTAATGGAGCAAGTGGTCGATAATATTCACATTTTGAGCAAATAACAAAAATGCAATGAAGCTGAAAATTCTACTCTTTCTGGCAATTGGCACAATGCTTTATTCCTGCATGACAGGTCGCCCAATCGAAAAAATTAAACCAGAAAACAATCCAACGTATAAAGTGGAGTACCTGTTTGAGCATGATGGCTGCAAGGTTTACAAATTTTACGACTCTGGGCATTATGTGTACTTCACCAACTGCAGGGGTGATGTTACCAGTATTGCAAAAGATTCGACAGAAATCCGCATCGAGAATAGGATTATTGAGACCAGGTAGTTGTTTGTATTGATATTGCTGGTTTTAGAAAGCGAATTAAAAACTCTTCTTTGGAAACATTCCAATTTTCTACCCTAGTTTGCTACTGCCATTTACCTTCCCATGCTACTGCAAAGCCAACTATTAGTTTACCAAATACATAATGCCATAAACAGCTGGTTGCCTTTACCATAATGTGGAAGTGCCTCGCAATATGAGTATTACTGCACAACGGTTGACATTCTCCTAAAAACGTATTAAATTACAGTAACATAGTTCGTTTTTACCCTCTGTTTTTGCTTTTCTAGCAAATTGCTTGTAACTTGTTTGCAGTTTATACCCTTAAAACCAGTAAGCTATAGGAATACTTACCCCACCAGACAGGTAACGCCGCCTAGCTCAGGGGTAAGAGTTTAAAAGTGAACTCATGTACCTTTTCGCTTTATAAACTTTCGACTTTTGCTAACGAGGAGGTGGAGGGTAAATTCACATATATTTTTGCAAATTTGTATAACCATAAAATTTCAAAAAAATGAAAACAAAAATTATAAAACTAAGCATCATTTTAATAGTTTTTAATCTGCTAAATGGTTGCGATTGGATGTATAATACTCCCGTAACAGGCAACGTGAGCTTACACAAAACAAAAGGCGATTACAGGCATCTATATATGATAAGAATGTCTGGAGATGAAATATGGGCTAAAAATTGTTGGGAACGGGATAAAACTTTGTGGTCGGGATTAAATGAAGATACCATTTATACCGGAAGGCAAAAAGTTGTCAATGGTTATGTACTTGACGGTCCCGCTAAGCTAACAGATGTTTATCTCTCTCTTACCTTCAAAGAAGTCCTTTTAAAAGAAATTGCAATGAATAACCCAGGCCATGCACTTCCGTATGACACATTACGGAAATACATCCTGGATAAAGACCCATACTTAGAACTTTATAGATGTATAACCACCTTTACGCTGGAGGATTCAGTGGAGATAAGCGAAATAATACGAAACGGAGAGATTGGACAGTACTTTGAACGCTTAAAATAGAACCCTATGAAAAAATATTTGTTTACACTTTTGACATTGGTATTTGTATGCCCGTTTTTTAGCTTGGCACAAAAAGTTAAGAAAGAAGATGCTTCCGAGCTTGCAAAGATTATATTTAAAAAGCACAACTCAGGCAGGTTAACTAATACCAAAGGAATTATCCCGCTGGGAAACATCAGGAAAACTGAACAAGAGAAGGTAGACACCTTGCTGTATATTGTGCCTTTCGAAAAAGGGGGCTTCGCAATCATATCTGGCGATAAAGGGGCACCCCCATATTTGGGTTATTGCCCTAAAGGCGATTTTAGGGAAGCTGATTTACCTCCGGGATTAGATTATTTGTTGGAAAAGTATAAAAGCAAAATATCGAAGATAAAAAATGACAGAAATCCTCAGGATGAAGATATCAAAAAACAATGGGAAGAGATTTATGACCAGAACCAGCTAAGGTCTGTAACCTCCAATGTTGCCCCAATGCTTGACACCGAATGGGGGCAACGATATGGTTTCAATGATTCAGTTCCAAATAATTATCCTGCCGGCTGCACCGCTGTGGCCATGGCTCAAATTTTGCGCTATTGGGAATGCAGGGTTAACCCCACCGGAAACCTTACTTGGGTATGGAATGGACTTGTTAGCCATGCAAATTTTGGTGCAACAACTTACTCGTGGTTGGATATGGATAATCAAATAAGAGATGAACTTAATTCTACTTTACGAACTTAATTTCGTTGATTTTTCTAACTTCTGTTTATT
>CALGIR010000312.1 GCA_937915475.1 uncultured Bacteroidales bacterium | reverse complement strand
GGGGGGGAGGCTTCACCTTGGCTCAACTAGTAGGTGCTGGGTACATTACGCAAAACCAGGCTGACCAACTTAGCGGAGGGTTAGGCGCAAACTATGATCCCAACTGGACAGCGGATCAGGTTCAAGGAGCATACTATGCTAATGCGGAAGCTATGAATGGATATGCAGAAATGACGTCAGATAAAGAGGTTGATGCATCGCAAACCAGTTCTGGTATTTCTCCTATTATTGGGGTTAACCTTAAATTTTCCGAGAACCTTAATGTTGCCCTTAAGTATGAGCATAAAACAAATATGACCCTTACCAACAAAACCATTCTTGACGATGTTGGGCTATACCCAGAAGGTGCTAAAACGCCGAATGATATGCCCTCGTTGCTAACAGTTGGGGTTGGCTATAGGCCCATGAATAAGCTCTTTGTAACAGGTGGATTTCACTACTACTTCGATAAGTATGCAAAATATGGGAAGAAGATAAACGGTGAATTTGTAGATAACGAGGAGGTTATGGATGGAAACTCATGGGAAGCAGCTTTTGGTTTGGAGTATATGGTTACCGATAATCTACTGGTTAGCGCAGGTTATTTGCTCACTAAAACCGGAGCCAACGACAAGTTCCATAGCGATTTAAGTCATAGCCTAAACTCTAACTCGGTGGGCTTGGGTGGTAAGTACATGATAAACCAGAGGTTGGGTCTAAACCTGGGCTTTATGTACACCATAAACGAGGGGTACACCAAAAACTTTACAGGATACAAAGAAGAGTATAACCGTAACACAATGGTTGCTGCCATTGGGTTCGACTATAAATTCTAAATTTGATTCTCGCAATAGTGCCGGGCGGAACTCTCTGCCCGGTTTTCTTTGTTTATCTTTCTTCCATAATTCGTGTTTATCATGAGAAAAATTATACTAATTGTCTTTGTACTAGCAAGTTTTTCACCGAGAGTAAACGGACAGTATAGGGTAGTAGAAAACCCAGCAATCGTCCAGCAATCGCACCCAGAACTTAAACTTGAGAAAATCCTTTTTTATACCGATTCAATAGTTGTTAGATTTTCTATCCTTAATAAGCTTAGTGAGGGCGGGTGGTTCTGTGCCGATAGGAATACCTATATCGAAGATTCCGATAGTTTCAAAAGATTTCGGGTTATTGGTAAAACCGGTATTCCATGGTGTCCCAATGCGCATGCTTTTACTGAGGTGGGTGAGAAATTACACTTTTCGTTAACCTTCCCTCCAGTACTAGGAGATCCCGAAACGTTAAATATTATTGAAGTTTGCGAAAAATCATGTTTTGAACTCAGAGGTATTATCCTTAGTGAAAAACTAAACCACGATTTGCGGCTTTTTGATGAGGCAACGCACTTTTATGCTGAGAATAATTATGCAAAGGCTCTGGTACTTTTTGGCGAGATTGTAGAGGAGATTCCCCCTAAACCTACTCACGTTTATGGTTACTCATTTTACAATTTGGCCCGTATTTGCTGGGAAATTGGAGAGCGAGAAACGGCTAAGGAGTGGGTAAGACAACTGGAACTATCGGGGTTGCCAAACAGCCAGTATTTTCTCAGAAACTTGGAGCAAGAGTTGGTCGAATAGCTAACGGGTAATCTCTACAAAGTGAAAGGGAATGTTTGCCATTTCGGAAAGTTCCTCGCCTGCCTCCTTAAGCTCATCATCATCTTCATCAAAATACCAATATACTTTAAGTTGGATGTTGCTTTTTTGCATGTCGCTAAGCAGCAGTATTATATCACTCATAAACTTAGCCGACGAACTGTTAAAGTAGATATACTTGAAGTTGAAGGTTACTGGCTCTATATTTTGGGTGGTTTTGAGTTCCTGTTTTAACCGGGTTTTATAATCTTTAAGCCATGCAATAAGGGGCGTGTAAAAATTATGCACATTTTCCGGACGAGAATAACCGCCAATCTCCAGTATATACTCGTCTGGTCTAAAATTTACCTCTGGGTTAGTTGTCGTTCCTTCAATTAATAGTGCTTCCATTTAAATCTATTATTTTCTGACGCAATATATAAAAAAGTGTTCAGAAAATCACATAATAAACTTATTAAAAAAAAAACATTTGACGAAATAGTCTTTTCTTTTGACCAATCCTCTTTTTTTGTTGATAAATGAATTCTATAAAATAAAAAAGTAGCTGTTTGCTCAATAATATCATTTACAATCCGAGTTGGATGAACTTTGGGTGAAAATTCTTCAATGGAAGTAGAAAACGACCAGTTTTATTGCTGGTTATAATCTTGGGGTTTTGGTTTCATAATATTGATTTACATCGCTATAAGTACAATGGGTTCGCCCGATTTATCCTAAAAATATGTGATAAAGTTGCTCCTAAATAAAAGTAGCTGCCTCGGGATTTGAGACAGCTACGATAAGTTGGGTTACGGCCTGTGGTTTTAGGGTATGTAAGATATAAAGTTGAAGTTATAGCCAAGCATATCGGAAATTTCCTCTCCAGATTCTAAAATTTCATCATCGCCTTCTTCATAGTACCAATTCACCTCAATTTTATTGCCTTTCGACATAAACTTCATGAACTCAAGCATAACATCGAGCAGAAATTTTGATGAGGCTGAGTTGAAATAGGTCATCTTTAGATTAAGAGTGAGAATACTCTTTTCAAAATCGGTGTTTTTACTTAGCACATTATCGTTATAGTCTTCAAGCCACTTAAGGATTGGCTTGTAGAAGCCAATTACATTTTCGGGTCTAGAGAACCCAGATATTTCAAAGGCACTATTCTCTATGTCGAAAAATATTTTCGGTGTAAATTCTGTTGGTTCTATGTATAGTGATTCCATTTGTGCAAATGTTTAAATAACAGAATTGTGTAATATAGTAACGTTGATAGTGAAGTATGAAAATTCATTGTTTATATTTTCAAACTTGAAATTAATCTTATTTTCAGACACCTTGGCAATGTTAATGATGCCAAGGCCAGCACCGCCTTTTGGGGAAACGTTACCGCTAAGAATGGTTAGTTTGTATAAATCTTTTAAACCCTCCTTGTTAAGCGAGTTAACTTTATTTAACTTTTCTTTTAATGGATTTATCTTATGGATAAGAAGACTATTTGATGCAAAAAGCGAGAATTCTTTATCGTCGAGGAAGAGCGAAAATCGAGGCTGGTACTCAGAATTGCTACTAATTATGTCTTGGTGTTTATAGATATTTTCAAGGCTCTCAACCATAGCTGAATAAACCTTCTTTTTAACTGTAATTTTCATCCCCTGTTTATCAACAAAGGCGGTCATCCTGTTGAGCAAAAATCCAATCTCTTCGTAGCTTAATGGGCCGTAGTGCGCTAGAATATTTTCCTGTTTTGTCATCTTTAATTCGCTCATTATTTTATGTCATAAAGAAAAAACTTTATCTTCTGTAAATAAAATTTGGCATTTAAATTACAAATATATCTTTTTTTTTTAAATCAAGAGCATGGAAGCATTCTTTAATTATAAATGAAGTAGTTAACCCACCCATGGTTAGAACAAACTACCATAGATGGGTTAACCCTATGAAAAGTTTTCAACTATTAAATCAACTTACTTCACAATTGTCATTTCATCAACTAAGTGCTTAGCGCCTGCATATTTGTCAATAATAAAGAGGATGTAACGTATATCAACGGAAATACAACGCTGTAGTTCGCGCTCAAAGATAATGTCACCGCTCATAGCTTCCCAGTTGCCATCAAATGCGCATCCAATAAGTTCACCTTTGCTATTAATAACTGGGCTGCCCGAATTGCCTCCGGTAATGTCGTTATTGGAAATGAAGTTTAAGGGCAGCTCGCCGTTTTCTGTTGCATACTGACCGTAATCTTTGTTTAGGTAAAGTTCCTTAAGCTTATCGGGAACAACAAACTCCCAGTTGTCGGGATCCTCTTTTTCCATAACCCCGCTTAGGGTGGTGTAGTAGTTGTAGTGTACTGCATCGCGTGGATAGTAGTCAAGTACTTTACCGTAGGTTAGCCTCATGGTAAAGTTTGCATCGGGGTACATGGACTGTCCGTCATTCATTTCCATAATTCCACCAACATAAAGCCTGTGGCCTTTAGCAAACTTGCTATTAATCCCGCTTAGTTCACTCCAAATTTTGTTAGCTTCCTTAATAATAGATGTTGATGCAATGAAAGCAGGGTCGTTATTAAGTTCCTCAGCGGTTGGGTTTTCAAGGAATTTCCAGAGTTTAGTAGAGTCAACAAAAATAGAATTATCAAACATATCATCAATAAATCTGTTGAAATCGCCATTGAACTCGTCATTAATCTTCGTAAAAATGGTGGGGTGGAATTCCTCTTTTACTTTATCGGCATAAAGCTTAAACATTGCCTTGGCAACCTTTCGGTCGGTTGGGGCATTGTAGTCTTTGTAGAATCCTTTTGCTGATTGTTTTAGCCTTTCAACTTGGCCTTCTATATCTTCGGTTTCATCCTCCAGCAATACTTTATATAGATTATTGGAGCGTGAAGCAAGCGAAATAATTTCGGTTCCCCTTAACATGGTTTCGCTTAGGTACAAGTTGGCGTACATATAATCGTGGCGATCCTCTATGGCTGATTTTATTAGGTCAAGTGCTTCGCCATACGCTTTAATACGTTTGTTGCTTTTGTTTACCCATTTGGCAAACTTTTCTTGTTCTTTAAACTTGGTGTCCTTCACCTTCAACCTTTTTAGCGATTGATTTTGGCCAATTGAGAATTTCCAGTAGTTGCTACTACCTGAGTATTTCGATGAGTACTTAATGCGAACCTCATCGCTGGCTAGCATGTCTTCTAAAATTATTTCCTGACGAATACCTCTGATGAACGAGCGTTGGGCATTGGTGATTTTTTCAGCCTCATCAACTTCCCAGGATGTCATGTAGCGAGTTGTTCCGCCAGGGTAGCCCATAATCATGGCAAAGTCATCCTTTTCAACGCCTTTAATCGATACGGGTAGGTGATGCTTGGGTTTGTATGGTGTGTTGTCGGGAGAGTAGTCGGCAGGGTTATTATCCTTGTTGGCATAAACTCTGAATAGGGAAAAGTCACCCGTATGGCGAGGCCACATCCAGTTATCGGAATCGGCGCCAAATTTACCAATTGATGAGGGGGGCGCACCTACCATACGAACGTCGGTAAATATCTCGTAAACAAGCAGGTAGTATTTGTTCCCACCGTAGTAGTTTCTAACCGTTGCCCGGTAGTGATTTCCTTCGCTAGCTTTATCCTCAATTTCTTTGGCAACCTCTTGAATGGCTTCAGACCTTTCTTCCTCTGTCATTTTGGTTTTCACCTTTTTGGTTACTTGTTTGGTAACATCTTCAAGGCTAACCAAAAAGGTAACGGATAGGCCTGGGGTGGGTATCTCTTCGTCTACACTCATTGCCCAAAAACCGTTTTTCAGGTAGTCGTGCTCGGTACTACTATGCTTTTGTATGGCACCGTAACCACAGTGATGATTGGTGAGCAATAGGCCTTTATCCGAAATAATTTCGCCTGTGCAGCCTCCTCCAAAAATAACAATAGCATCCTTCATGCTGGTGCTATTGATGCTGTATATATCTTCGGCAGATAGTTCAAGCCCCATGGATTGCATGGTGCTTATATTGTACTTTTGCAGCAAAGGCAAAAGCCACATCCCCTCATCGGCCTTGGCAAGGGGCGAAAACAGTAGGATTAATCCTAGTAGAATGATGTTTAGTCGTTTCATTTAAGTTGATTTTTATTTTTATTGTATAATCCTTTTGATTGAAATTAACAGTGACGGTTTAATTAGCTTACTGGGTTAAACTAAAATCGACTTGATTGTTGGTTAACCTAAACGTTTTGCGATGATGTTCTGTTATACCGTATTGTGCAATTGCTTTTCGGTGCGCGTAGGTTGGATACCCTTTATTTTGATGCCACAAATACTCGGGATATTCCATGGCCAAATTCACCATATACTCGTCGCGATAGGTTTTTGCCAACACCGATGCAGCAGCAATGCTTAGGTAGAGCGAGTCGCCCTTAACAATACACTTATGGGGAATGGTATCGTAGGGTTTAAACTTGTTCCCATCAATTATCAAGTGTTGAGGTTTTGTTTTTAAATTTGATATAGCTTTGTGCATGGCAGCAATTGAAGCATTTAGAATGTTTATTTTATCAATCTCGTTTGGTTCTATTTTTGCCACAGCAAAGGCCACAGCTTTTGCCTCTATCACTATTCTTAACCTATCCCTGTTTTTTTTGTTTAGCTGTTTTGAATCGTTAAGCAAATCATCCTTAAAATCCTTAGGGAGTATAACTGCTGCTGCAAAAACCGGTCCGGCAAGGCAACCTCGACCCGCCTCATCGCAACCTGCTTCAATAGTTCCTTGTTTATAAAAAGAATTAAGCATTGTCGATGCTTGTAGTTGTCAGCTCTTCGATGCATTTATAAAAATTTTGGGCAGTTTTATCCCAATTAAATAAATGTTTACGCTCTGCTGCCTTAGCGGTAAGGGTTGCTCTAAGTTCAGGGTTTTTAACTAATTGTTCCATAGCCTCTGCAATCTGGTCCTCATTAAAGGGATCCACATAGTATGCAGCATCGCCGGCAACTTCTGGCATCGAGGTAACATTGGATGCTATAATTGGAACATGGCAATACATGGCTTCAACCATTGGTATGCCAAATCCCTCAAAGTAGGGAACAAAGGTAAGGGCAGTTGCAGAAGCTACAATCTGTGTTAACTCTTCTAGTTGAAGCCGACCCGTAAAAATAACAGACTCGTTATGTTCCATTGTTTTTAGCGTATGCTCAATGCTCTTGGTCATAAACATAGGTTCGCCAACAATTACTAATTTGTGGTTATCGTTGGTGTTCTGTTTAAAAATATCGAAGGCGCGAAGTAATCTGTCAACGTTTTTGCGTGGGTTTAAAGCTCCTACAAAAACGAAATAGGGTGTACCGTTGGTGGTTTTTTGCCTTACTTTATTCTTTAAATCGTCACTAATTGGTACAAAAATGTTGTTAGCTCCATTGTGAACCACGCTTACTTTGCTTGGTTTTACTCCATTGCTGTTTATCAAATCGTTTTTGGAGTATTGGCTAACGGTAACAATTTGGGTTGC